>PLZL01000407.1 GCA_003152145.1 Limisphaerales bacterium | reverse complement strand
CCAGAACTCGCGCCGCGCCAGCGGGTCCACGCCCGAAGTCGGTTCGTCCAGAAACAGAATTTCCGGCTCGTGCATCAGGGCGCAGGCCATCGCCAGCCGCTGCTTGTGGCCGAGCGGCAGATCAAGGCTGGCGGCCTCGACCACCGAGGCCAGTTCAAATTCGTCCAGCGCCCGGTCCATCTGTTCGCGTTGGCGCGCTCCCGACAGCCCGTAAGCGCTGCTGAAAAACCGCAGGTTCTCGCGCACGCTGAGATTTCCATAGAGCGAAAACTTCTGCGACATATAACCGATCCGCCCCCGCGCCGCCGCCGCCGCGTGCCGCAGGTCCAGCCCGGCAACACGCACGCTGCCTTCGGTGACCGGCAACAGCCCGCACAGCATCCGAAACGTCGTTGATTTGCCGGCACCGTTCGCCCCCAGCAACCCGAACACCTCCCCGCGTTCGACGTGAAAGCTCACGTCTTTGACCGCATAGAAATCGCCAAACCGCCGGTTGACTTGGTTGACCTCAATGACCGGACCGGTCCCGTTGTTCCCGCGCTTGGAGTTTCGCGGCGCGGGATGGCGGCGTGGCGCGGCGCCGTCGTCCGCGCGCCGTTGGCGCAGCATTGCCACGAAGCTGTCCTCCAGTCGCGGCGGCACCGGCTGGATGGAAACGCCGGTGACCTCCGGCAGCAACCGTCCCGCGTCGGGGATGGCGTCAGTTTCCATGACCAGTCGCACCCGCCCGCCCTGGATGACCGCATCCACCACGTTGGCCGCCGCCGCGAGTTTTTCCTGCACCGTTCGCTTCTTCAGTCCCGGCGTGCTCACCAGATAGGCGCATCCGCGCAACCGGTCACGAAACTGTTGCGGCGGACCGTGGCCGAGCACTTCTCCCTCGTGCAGCAGGATTACTTCATCACAGCGTTCCGCTTCGTCCATGTAGGCCGTGCTGAGCAGCACGGTCATGCCTTTCTGTTGCACAAGGCCATAAACGATCTGCCAGAGTTCGCGCCGCGACACCGGATCAACTCCGACGGTCGGCTCGTCCAGCAACAGGAGTTGCGGCGGACGGACCAGTGTGCAGGCGAGGCCGAGTTTCTGTTTCATGCCGCCGGACAACTTCCCGGCCAGCCGCTTGGTGAACCGGGCCAGACCCGTCATCTGCATCAATTCCTGATACCGTCCCGCCCGCGCCTCGTGCGGCACGCCCTGCAAATCCGCGTAGAGGTCGAGGTTTTCCTGAACGGAGAGGTCTTCGTAAAGGCCAAACCGCTGCGGCATGTAGCCGACGTGCGACTGCACCGCGAGCGACTCGCTTGTCGCGTCGAAGCCCAGCGCGGTGATCCGGCCCGCGTCCGGCGCGAATAAACCCACCGCCAGCCGCATCAGCGTCGTCTTGCCCGCGCCGTCCGGGCCGATCAGCCCGGTGACCCCGCCGCGGCGCACGGCAAAGCTGACGCCGCGCAGCGCCGGGATGGTGCGCCGGCCGGCGACAAATTGTTTGCGCACGTCGCGGAACACAAGGACGCCCTCGTCCGCGCGCTCCACCGGCCTGACTGTTGCGGGGTCTTCCATGCGGCTCCGGTTTTACGGTCCGCCGCCGGGAGCGGCGGGAGCGGGTTGCGAGAGCGGAATGGTCACGACGGCCGGCATGCCGAGGCGCAGTTCGCCTTGGAGATTGTGGACGAACACGCGCACTTCATACACCAGCTTGGTGCGCACATCCTGCGTCTCCACCGACTTGGGAGTGAATTCGGCCGTGGGGGAAATGAATCCGATCCAGCCCGTGTAACGTTTGCCGGGAAAGCTGTCGGTGGTCACCTCGGCTTTCATTCCCGGTTGAATTTTGCCCAAGTCGGTTTCGGCCACGTAAGCGCGCACCCACACCGGATCGTCCAGCGCGAGGGTGAACACCGGCAGCGCTGGCGACGCCATGTCGCCCGGTTCGAGGATGCGATTTTCGATTACGCCATTGGCTGACGCGTAAAGTTTGGCGTCGGCGAGCTCGCACTGGGCCAGCGCCAGCTCCGCTTCATCGGCCTGCAAGGTGGCCTTGGCGGACGCAATATCCTCCTGGCGCGGGCCGATCACCATCAGGTCATAGGCTTCCTGCGCGGCCTGGAGGCGGGCCTCGGCGGCGTTGAGTGCCGCCTGGGCGTCATCCAGTTCTTGCTGGGAATTGACACTTTGGGCGCGCAGCTCGCGGACGCGCTGCGCGGTGAGCCGGGCATTGACGGCGTCGGCGCGCGCGACTTCCAGGTCGGCTTTGGCCTTGCGAATTTCCTGGGGCCGGTTGCCCGCCACCAGGCGGGCCACGACTTCGCGTTGGGCGGCGGCGACGGCGGTGCGGTTCGCAACGTTGGCCTGGAACCGCCCTGGTTCCAATGTGGCTATCAATTGCCCGTTAGTGACCCGGTCGCCTTCCTGCACGAGCAGGGCGGTGATGCGTTCACTGTCGTTGAAGGCTAGTTGCGCCTGGCGGATGTCCACGTTGCCGTAGAGCACCAGGTGATCGGACGCGGACGCGAGGTGGCGGGCGCGCCAAAAGCCGATGGCGACGGCCACGATGACAATGACCCCAATCAGCCACGGCAGAAGTTTGCGGAAGGAACTGCGTTTCTTGGCGGGTTGGGGCGCATTGGGCTTGGTATCGGGCTTCAATTCCGGCTTCGATTCGGAAGCCTTGGGCGGGTCGGTATCGGGGTTCATATTCATTTTTTATTGGCAGGCACCTGCGGGATGAACGGGTGCAGAGCATGGTTCAGAAATTTTTTTACAAATGAAAATACGTTTCATCGTTTGATTTTGGGCGGGGCAACGGCGCGGCAGCCATGGGGTGTTACCCGAGTGAATTCAAAGATTGTTTTCATGGTGCGGCATAGATGAGCCAAACGCCACCAAGAATGACGAGAAGGCCGCAGATGACTTTGACGACGGTCAAACCTTTGGATTGTTCGTTCCAGTTCAGGAAGCGCTGCACCAGTTCCGTGGACGTGCCGGCGACGACGATCACCGCGCAATGGCCCAGGCCGTAAGCGAGCAGCAGCGTCGCGCCGTAGAGCGGCTGGGTGTTCGCCAGCTTGAAGGTCACCGCCAGCATTGGGGCCATGTAGGCGAACGTGCAGGGACCGAGCGCGACGCCAAAAACGAGGCCGAGAATAAATGCGGCCAGATAACCTTTCCGCTTCATTCCCACTTGCCCCGCGCCGGAGAACGACAGTGGAATCACGCCGACCAGATGCAATCCCACCACGAAGAAAATGACCGCGACGAAATAATTTCCGTAACGCCCCATGTCACCCATCATGCGGCCCGCCGCCGCCGTGATCGCGCCAATGGCGGCGATGGTGATGAGGATGCCCACGGCGAACAGCACCGAGGTCCAGAACGCGCGGCGCACCGTGACTTTGCCCTGCTCGCTGATGAAACCCACAATGAGCGGGATGCTCGCCAGATGGCAGGGGCTGAGAATGATGCTGAGGATGCCCCATGCGATGGCGGCAGCCAGCGCGATGAGCGGCGCGCCTTCAACGGCGTGGCTTAAGGTGGTGAACAGTCTTTCCATTGCGGTTTAGTCTGGCAGTGGTTTCTTAATGGCAGCAGCAGCCTCCCGCCTCCGATGGCGGTGGTTGATTGTTCCCTGCGGCTTCACGAATCATCCGTTGAACATTGCCGAGACAGCAGGCGCCTTGCGGGTTGGTGTGTGCGCAATCGTCTTCTCCTTGGGCGCATTTGGCTTTGATGTCCGTCGCGATCCGGGAAGTCCCGGTGGCTCTGACTTCCCGCTGAATTTCCGCCACGGTGTGCTGGAAACAATAACAAACCAACCGCTCTGGCTCTGTGCACTTTTGGAAAATGGGCACGCGCACTTCCGTGCAAGAAATTATTTCGCCGGTGGCCGGATGGAAATACGCCGCGTCGCATTTCGGTGTCGCGCAGAATTGAAAGCCTTCCAGCGACCGCAACCGCAACCGGGGCGCCGACTGGAGCAGCGATTCCAAAGTCGTCGCGGAAACGCTCCGGCCTTTCTGACCGCAGCGCGGACAGAGCGGTGGGTTTTCAAGGACGCGGACCGGATTGGTGAGGGGTTGTTCCATGTATCAATTGGAATTGGGAATGACGGTGGCTCTCCGCTATTTTCGGTTGCTCAAAAACTTGTTCACTTCGGTTTCGATGTAGGCATTGAACTTCACCGGATCTTCGACCAGTTGCCAGGTGTCGCCGAGCAACGTCCGCTGATCGTCCCTGCCGTTTTTAACCAGCACCAGCGACGGGCACGGCAGTTTGTAGTCCAACAAGAAATGGGCGTTTTCCGGCAGGTCGTAATTCACCGGTTTGAACACCAGCCGCTGCGCGTCCAGTTCCGTCTTGAACTGCCGCTCGATCACCGCCTTGGCCTGCTGCTCAATCTTCAGGCAGGTTTCGCAACGGACGGTGCCGTGAAAATAATACGCGATGACCTGCTGGCTCGGCGCGTTGGTCGCGGCGGGCGCGGACGGCTTGGGGTTGGGACTGTCAGCCGCCACGGCAGAAACCGCCGCCACAATCAAAAAAAGTCCGAGCAAAAGAATGTTTCGTTTCATGGTGGTTATGGTTGTTTGGAAGAAAGTGTGAGATTTGTGACGGATTGCATGGCGGCGTTGCTGTTGATCGTTGCTCCGTTCGTCCCGGCGACCATTCGCATCCCGTCCAGCGCGGGCAGGAAGGGACAGCAAGCGCCTCCACTCCGGCACGCGCAGTCGGAACGTGGCCCGCGCCTCGCCGCTGACCACGCCGTCAGGGCGATCAGCAGGGCGCCGGCCAGCAGGAGTTGGGTGCGTGGTTTCATGCGCGGGCGGGGATTATTTGCCCGCCGCCGGCTTGGCCGTCACATCCACCCCCAGTTCCTTCCACTTGCCAAGGATGTCTTCCTTGGCGAAGAAGCCGACGTGTCGGAAGAGTTCCTTGCCACTGGTATCGAAGAAAATCTGTGTGGGAATGACTTCAATTCCGTATGGCTTCCCGGCGTCGGGATTTTCCCACACGTCAATGAATTCAACCTCCATCTTGCCGGCATATTCCTTTTTCAGTTCCTCCAGAACGGGCGCCATCATTTTGCAGGGAATGCACTTGCCCGCCCCGAGATCAACGAGTCTGGGGAGTTTGGCGACGGGTGGGGCCTGGTTGCTGGTGTTTTCCGCCGGCGCGTTGGTGGCTGCCAGCACGGCAACGGTGTTGGTTTCAGCAGGCGTTTTGCCCTTGTCCTGCTTGAGGGTCACGACCGCAGCCACGGCCACGGCCAGTGCGGCCACAATGGCGAGTTTCAGGGGTGTTTTCATAATCGGTTTTGTTGTTTGTTGGTTCACTGGTTTGCTGATTGCAGCAGGGTTTTGAGTTCATCCACCGACGGCACTTTGCCGCTCACCTTCACCTTGCCGTCCACCGCCAAGGCGGGCGTCATCATCACGCCAAACGCCATGATTTGTTTCAGGTCGGTGACTTTTTCGAGTTCGTATTGCAGGCCGAGCGTTTGCGCGGCCTTTTCCATGGCCATCGTCAGGGCGTTGCACTTGGCGCAGCCGGTGCCGAGGATTTGTATTTTCATGTTGTTTTCCTTTCTTGTGTTTTGGTGTTAAAAGCGTTCGTCGGCCAGAAGCAAGTTCGGCTCGTTGGCCAGCGCGCGTCATACCATCGCAATGTTTCGCTTCCGCCGGAGTCGCATCCCATAATGCCACGGAGGAAGGTTAATGATTTCGTCAGCCAGGTCCAACAAGCCAGTCCGAACGGCCAAATCGAGGATTTGCTCCGGTCGTGGACGGATATCCATCGTCGGACCACGCGGCGTGGCAGGATCATAGCGCCAATGGATAACGAGCACCCAACCGCCGGGACGCACGGCGCGCGCCGCCTCGGTCAGCAGACGCACCGGCTCTTCACAATGCAGGATGTTGAACAAGAGACAGGCGTCCTGCGACTCCGGCGCGCAACCAAAGCCGTCCTTCATCACGTCGCGCAGGTGGGAACGCACATTCCGCAGCCCGGCGGCTTCGGCGCGTTGCCGTGTGCGTTCCACCATGGCCTGCTCAATGTCGAAGGTTTCGATGACACCGGAAATGCGCCGCGCCACGGGCAGCGTGAACGTGCCGTAGCCGCAACCCAGTTCCACGACATCGCGCAGCGAGGCATCCACATTCAGCCGGTCGAGGATCAACTCCACGTCCAGCAGCGTTTCCCAATACGCCTCTTCAGGCATTCCACTTTCACGCAGTTTCATGGTTTCAGGGATCAACGGGACAAATAATGATCGGCACAGTGCGGTGCCAAAGAAAGCGGTAGCGCGACTTGCCGCAGGTTCGACCGGTCCGCTCTTTTGTAGAAGGTGATTCCATTGTGTCCATTAAAGTGATCTTGTTCAGGTTCAGCCCTTTTGCGCGAGGAGACAGACAAAGCCGGCATCGGCAATTTGCCCCAATCGCCCGGGTTCGGGTCGCGGAGCTTCAGGCTGCGACTCGATGAGAGTTGAAGCGAAGCCAACCAACGACAGGTTTGCCTTGCGCACGTTATTCTCCACTTCATCCATCGCATAGAACTGGGCATCCCGATAGAAAGGATGACCTTCCAGCTTCTTCCGCTGATACAACTTGCCCCACGGTGAATCGCGAGGAATGTCGCCGATGAGGAGCCGGCCCTCTGGGCGCAGCACGCGGGCAGCTTCCTGAAGAAGACCGCTCGGGTTGCCCGCGAAACAAAGCGTGGCAATTATCAGCACACCGCCGAACGCCGCGTCCGGAAACGGCAGCGCCTCCCCGCGCGCCTGCCTAACTTTGATGCCGCGATCCTGGGCTAAATGTAGCGCACCCGCAGCGGGGTCAATGCCGAACTCAACTCTAAGCGCCTGGGCAAAGCGCCCCGTGCCGACGCCGACTTCGAGCGCCGGGCGAAACTCGTCACGCCACAACAGCCGGATGGCCGCGACTTCGTTCTCGAAGAGGACGCGGCCTTCCGGCGAGTCGAACCAAGCGTCGTATCGCTCCGCTTCCGTGTTAAAGATGTCAGTCATGCACTCCATTCAAAAGCTATGCTGACCGGGCTGTGGAAAAGAAATGCCCCGGCCCTGATTTATCACATCATACAAACTTTTCAAAAGGCAATCACCTTGTCCGAGTCGCGGACGATTTCGTAGAGGTCCTTCAGCGTCGAGAGCGGACAAATCTCCGACCCACCCGACTGGCGCAGTTTTAGACAGGTGCCGCAAGCTAGGAATTGTCCGCCCGCATCCAACACGGCTTGCGCCTGCTCGCGCACGTTGAATTTCGGGTCGTTGATCTGGTCGAGTTCCACGCCCTTGCCGACGAGGAAGATTTTCACGGTGTCGCCCTGTTTGAGGCTGTAGTTGGCGAGACGCAGCGCGTTGAACACGGTTTCAGGTTCAGTTTGTGAGATGAGGATGCCGAGTTTCATGTTGTTTTCCTTTCTTGTGTTTTGGTGTTCAAAGCGTTTAACGGCGTTGATTTTAACCGCCCGTCTTCCATTTCCACGACGCGGTCGAACACGTCCAGTGCGCGATGGTCGTGAGTCACAACGATGACGCCCGCGCCACGTTCGTGCGCCACTTTGCGGAACAGTTCCATCACCTGGCGTCCGCGATGGCCGTCCAGCGCGGCGGTGGGTTCGTCGGCCAGAATCAAGCTCGGCTCGTTGGCCAGCGCGCGGGCCACGGCGACGCGCTGTTGCTGTCCCCCGGAAAGCGCGTCGGGCAGATGACTGGCGCGGTCGGCCACGCCAAGATATTCCATCAGTTCCAGCGCGCGCTGCCGGGCCAGGCGGGGACGGACATCATTTATCTCCAGTGCCACCTGCACGTTTTGCGCCGCGTTCAGAAATGGAATCAAGTTCGCCTTTTGAAACACAAAGCCAATATGTTTTCGCCGAAACGCGGCCAGATTGACCAGGCCGAGCGGCCCGTCCATGACCGGCTCGCCGCCCATCGTGATGTGCCCGGCAGTGGGCGGATTGATGAGGCCCAGCGCGGTGAGCAGCGTGGTTTTCCCCGCGCCGCTCGGTCCCACCAGCGCGATCACTTCCCCGCGCTCGACGCGCAGCGTCACGTCATTCATGGCCACGACTTCCGTGTTGCCGCTGCCGTAAATCTTGGTCAGGCCGGCGGCTTCCAGCGCGGGCGTGGTAGAATTGGCGGCGGCGTTCATGACAGGACGGTGTTGGGCGAAATGCGCATCGCCTTCCAAATCCCCAACAGGCTGGCGAAAACGGCGATGCCCACGACGACCAGCGCCAGCAGCCAGAAATCCGGCGCGGTGATGACGACGCGACGCGGGAACAAAGGAAACAGCCAGTGACCGAGCAACGCCGCCAGACCGTAACCGATGGCACCAAGCAAAAGCGCCTGCTGCAAAATCAGGCCGATAATGACCCGGTTGCGCGCGCCCATGAGCTTGAGCATCGCGATATCGTGCGTCTTGTCGAGCGTGAGCGTGTAGAGGATGAGTGTCATGATGATGGTGGAAACGACCACCAGAATGGCCCGGAAAAGTCCCAACTGCCGGCGCGAGCGTTCCACTAATCCGCGCACCAGCAGATCACGCTCTTGATCGCTCGTATAGACCGTCAGGTCGGGCCAGCCTTGGATGGTGTTGATCACCGCCTGCGCATCCGCGCCAGGCGCCAGCTTCACCAACACCGCGCTGACCGTCGGCGGCAGGATGGCAGGCAGGTTCGCCGTGAGGCCGGACACGCGGGTCAGCAGGCCGGGTTGTTGCTGTCCGAGGTCTTGCCCCAGCAATTGCGCGACGCGGGTGTTGCGCTGGAGTCGGGTGGCTTCACCCGGTTCATCGAACTGGATTGCCTGCGCGTCGGGCAGCGAGAAGAAAGCCATGCCATCGCCGGAGGCGGACGTCATACCGTGAGTAACGCCAACGACCGTGTAAAAATCCTTGCCCAATTTAATCCGCTCGCCGAGTGGTAGGCCGAGGCTGTTGTCGGCGACCATTTCATAATGCGCCTGGCCCAGCGGTCGGCCCGCCGCCAGCGGCAGCCAATCGCCGTTGTCGTAAGGCCAGATCAAACCTTGGATGGCCAGGCGCAGTGGCCGGCCGGCGATTTCGCGCTGGATGGTCCAATACACAAACCGCCGCGACGACGCCACGCCGGGCACGGCCAGCACCCGGTTCTCCACATTCGCCGGCACGGAGGAGACTTCGGCGAACGGGCCGCGCGTGTTGCGTTGCACCACCCACAAGTCGGCGTTCACGCGGTCCACCAGCAGTGTGGCTTCATACACCAAGCCCCGATAAATGCCGCCCATGCCGAGCACGAGCATCAGCAGCAGGCCGATGCCGCAGGCGGTCAGGCCGAAGCGGGCAAGGTTGTGGCGAATGTCTTGCGCGGCGAGGTTCATGGCGATGCAACTTTGTTTGGCGGCACAGTGGCCCGCACGCGCCGCCCTTCCAATGTCAGCGCGTTTTCACCTGCTGCCAGTGTCACAACCTTTTCACCAGCCGTCAGCCCGGCAAGAATTTCAACCGCATCGTGTCCGCGCAGTCCGAGTTTCACGTCGCGCCAACGTGCCCGGCCACGATCATTCACCAGCACACCCGACCGGCCCTCGCGCCACAGCAGAAATTTCGCGGGCAACACCAGCGCGTTCGCGGCCCGGCCCGTCTCGATATAAACTTCAGCGCGCTGGCCGATGGTCCAGTTGGCGGGCAACTCCCGCACCAACACGTCCACCACAAACTCGCGGGTTTCCGTGTCCGTCTGCCGGCCCAGCCGCGCCACGCGGCCCGGATACGATTTGGCCGGCTCGGAGCGGAACACCACGCGGGCCGGCTGGTTGGTTGCCAGCGGTGCCATCGCCGTTTCGTCCACCCAGGCCGAAACCCAAATCTCGTTCGTTTCCACGAGATCGAGGATGGACGCGCCGAGCGTCACCACGTCGCCGGGGTCGAGATTGCGCTTGATCACCAGGCCGTTGAACGGCGCGGGGATGAGCGTGTCGGCCAGAAGTTCCCGCTGATAGGCGAGTTGTTTATCGGCGACGACTTGCTGGCGGTCGGCGGCGACGATGGCCGATTGCGCCACGGCCAGTCCCGATTCCGCCACGCGCATTTGCTCCACGTCGGCGTCGTAGTCGGAGGCGGAAACAATTTTGTTGGTGAACAGGGCGGCGTCCCGGTTGAACACAATCTGCGCCAGTTTCAAGACCGCTTGCGCCCGCGCTTCATCATCCCGCACCTGGCGGTCGGTGGCTTGCGCGGCGTTCAAGGTAGCCTGCGCCACTTCCACCTGACGGCGTTGCTCGCTGTCATCCAGCACCGCGAGCAACTGGCCGTTGGTCACAAAGTCATTTTGGTCCGCCAACACTTGCACCAGCCGGCCTTGAAACGCTTTCGGGCTGGCCGCCGCCTTGAAGTGCGTGTCAAGCGTGCCGGTGCCCATGACTTCGGCGACGATGGAACCGTTGGTGACTTGTTGCGCAATTACCGGGATTGGCGCAAACCTCACCCGATAAATCACGAAACCCGCGATCAAGACCAACACGAGCCATTTCGCGTAGCTGCGGGTGAACCGTCCGACTACCGTTGCGTTAAATTTCATAATCGCTTTCGTTTGGAGGTGGTTGCTTCAAAGCGACAGTCAGCCACTGCGCTCCCACCTTTGGCGGTGTTCAACCAGCCAATTCGGCTTGCCGGGAATGAATCAAATGCGGGAACATAGGATTTGATGTCCCCAAGCGGCGTGCCGTCCAGCATATCCAGATCGGCCACGCGCGGGATTGAACCTTCTACTGCCAACGGATGGAAATCAATTTCTGACATCACGACTCTTTCGCGTTTGAGGGTTGAATCACAATGTCCGGCTCGATGACGACCTTGGACTTGAAGGACTGGTTGATGGTTGAATACTTCATGGCCATGTCCAAAGCCCGTTGCACCACTTCCCGCGATTTGCCGCGCACCACGATGCGCGGGCGCAATGTCACTTGCTTGAACACGGAAGTGCGGTCGAGAAATTCCTCGACCTCGCCTTCAGCGTCAATTTCCAGCGACACCACGTCCAGCTTGAAGCGTTCGGCGGCCCAGACCACCATCAGGAAGTAACAGGTGTTCGAGGAGGCGACGAAGGCGTCTTCCGGGGTGAGCATATTGGGCATCCCATGCAACGCCGGCGGCGCGGAAAAGGGCATGTCCACACCGTTGCTGGTCCAGGTGTGGCCAAGATGAGCGCCGCGCCATTCCACTTTGTTTTTGTAAGCTGGCATAAATGTGTTCCGTGGATTGAAGTCTGTGTTATGCCTCGGCCAAAACCTCGTCCACGGCCTTGCCAATTTCCTCGGCGACCGCTTTGACGGCGGGTTCTTCCTGCGGTCCAAATTGCCGGAGCTTCGTCGGAGCGGGCAGGCCGTGGCGTTTCAGAATTTCCGGGACGAGCAGCGATTTGCTGGGTTTGCCGGAAAGCATTTCCGTGGCCCTGGCCGCGCACAGTTTCTCGCAGCCGTCCACCGTGATGGTCGGATATTTTGCGGCGAATGACCGTTCCTCTTCGCCGCCCGCGATGAAGAGCGGCAGGCAGATGGTGACGGTCTCGCCGGGCCGCAGTGCGTCGAGCACCTTGCGGCAGGCAATACGGCACAGAGTGCCGTTGGGAATTTCTTCGCCGCTACAGGAGACGATGCCGACTTTGGTGACTTGAATTTCGTTCATAAATCCTCCTCCGCAGCCAGCCGGTCCACGGTTACCGCCAATTCATCCGCTGCGATTCTTGCCAGCTTTTGGCCGGCCTCGTTCAACTGCGCCACGCCTTCGGGTTTGAGGTCCTTGTGCGCGGTGAAAAACCGGATGGCCTGATACGACACCGCCGGTTTTTTGCCGAGCGCCTCGACGCTTTTCTTGGCGCACTCTTTCGGACAACCGTCAATGGCGATGACCGGGTTCTCTGTGACCAATTGCCGCGCCGCCGGGTCGTTGACGACTAGAAGGGGCAGACAGGTGAGCGTGACCACGCCGGGTCGGACGCGCTCGGCCAGTTCATAAGCCGTCTCGCGGGCGAGCGCGCCGTAGGCTTTGCCGATGCCGCTGCACGGCAGCACCACGACTTTTTTAGCTTTGTCCATAAAGTTTCTTTGCCTCCACGGCGACTTTTTGTTTCAACAGTTCAAAATAAGCTTCCGGCTTGAGCAGACCGGTCGAGTCGCCTTGCAGGTCGGTCAGTTCAATCCGGTAAATCCAGCCCTTGCCGTAAGGGTCATCGTTGATCTGGAACGGACTGGCTTCCAACTCCGGGTTCGCTTCCATCACCTTGCCGGTGACGGGTGAAAGGATGTCCGCCGTGGCCTTGATGGTTTCGATGACGCCAAGCGCCTGGCCTTGTTTGGCGGCCGTGCCCGACGCGACCGTTTCCAGAAAGGCAACATCGCCGTTGACCTTCTGCCGGTAATCGGCGACGCCCACGGTGCCCATGTTTCCTTCCACGCGCACCCAGTAATCGTCGCGGGTGTAAAGGCAGTCCGTCTTCACGCGGAAGATGAACTTGTCGTAAGTGATTTCAAGAAATTCGCTCATAGAACCTCAGTTGGTTGGGCGTTCAAGACCTCGCCCACCGCCTTGACGATCTTGGGCACCAGGATCGAGCCGGCGAATTTGGGCTGGCCGCTGATGACCACCAGCGGCGTGGGATATTTCCGCGTGGCGAGCAATTGGCCGTGCTCGCCGGCCTTCTCCGCCGGGTTGTCGCGCAAGTCCACATATTCGACGGCGGCCCGGCCCGGATAAGTGGATTCCAGGGCGGTTTTCAGTTCAACGATTTTCTGTTGGACGGCGGCGGCATATTCCGGCGTGCGGGAGAGGTCGTTACAGGCACAACCGCCGCCCGCGCCCGGCAGGTCGAGTATTTTCACGGTGATGATGTAGTTCTGGTTCATAAAATTTTCTCATGTTTCTGGACGGCCTTGACGCAATTGAAAAAGTTCAAGACGCACGGCACCCGCAGGCGGTAAAACACCTGCAACCCGCGCTTGTCATCCTCCAGAATGCCCGCGCTTTTAAGCACGCCCAAATGGCGCGACACCGTTGGCATCTCCACACCAATCATGTCCGTGAGTTCGCACACGCAGCGTTCGCCGCGCGCCAGTTCATCCACGATGAACAGGCGCGTCGGATGCGCCAGCGCCTTGATGATTCGGGCCTGATTTTTGTATTTCGTTTGGGCGGCGGCAGTCATATTAGCTTCTTTAGTATTTAGCCGATTTGCTAATTATTGTCAATCGTTTTGTTTTTTTTTCGACAATGCGCTTCAAATATCCCCTTTACCTAACTCATTGAATCGAAGCGCGGACGATGTTTGCAATTGGTTTGTAACTTTTCCGGCACTCGCGGTTCAGTAAGGGTAGCAACGATGGATTCTGATATGAAAAACATCATCGAACTGACTGAAAACAGTTTTGAAACCGAAGTCCTGCGCGCCACCGGCCCGGTGCTGGTGGATTTTTACGCGCCGTGGTGCGGGCCGTGTAAAATGCTCGCACCACTGCTCGAACAATTCTCCGCTGACTTTGCTGGCAAGGTAAAGTTCGTCAAGGTGAACATAGACCATGCGCCTATGATCGCCAGCGAATACGAAATCACCGGGGTGCCGACACTGATGCTGTTTCGTGGCGGCGAGGCGGTGGATCAGGTCGTCGGATTTTCCGGCCCGCGCCAGTTCAAAGCATGGCTGGACAAAGCGACAAACGCGGCAGTCACCGCTTGAAAATGCGATTCACCATGATTCTGCGCATCATCATTGGAATTATCGTTGGCGGTGGCCTTGGCTTTGGTTGGTATATGCTTGTGGGTTGCCCTACCGGCACGTGTCTGCTCACCAGCAATCCCATCATCACTACAATTTACGGGGCGGTTCTCGGCGCGCTGGTCGCGGGCAGTTTCCGTTAAACCTCAACCAAACGAATCCCGTCATGAAAATGCACCTCATCATCCGCCGGTTCGCTGGCATATTCATCCTCGCCAGCCTGCTGCTCGCGCATTACCACAGCCCGAACTGGCTTTGGTTCACCGCGTTTGTCGGCTTCAATCTGCTGCAATCGTCGTTCACGAACTTCTGCCCGCTGGAAATCGTGTTGAAAAAACTTGGCGTGGGCGGGTCTTGCTGCGCAGACGAAAAATCAGGAGACTCCTGCTGCACCAAATGAAACGGCTACTTGGATTTCTCGCACTGTGGCTGACGTTTTCGCTGGCGGCGGGCGCGGCTGAACCGTGGACACTGGAGCGCGCTTTGGATTACGCTCTGGCCCATAACCCGGACGCGCAGATTGCGCAACAGCGCATCGCGGCGGCACGGGCTGGATTGGAACAAGCCAATTCCTCCTTCTGGCCGCACCTGCAAGTTCAGTCAAGCTACACCCGCACGGACAATCCGATGATGGTTTTTGGAAGCATTCTCAATCAGCGGTCTTACAACTCTTCGCTGAACTTCAACAATGTTCCTGACATGGACAATCTCAATGCGCGGGGCATTGTCACCGTCCCGCTTTACGCTGGCGGACGAAATGTTGCGGGGCGGCAGGCCGCGAAGGCGATCACCGAAGCCGCGAAGCAAGACAGCGCCGCCATCCGCAACGCGCTGGGCTTTGAAGTGTCGCAAACATTTTACACAGTGCTGAAGATGCGGCAGTTCATTCAAGCCGCCGAGGCGGCGGTCAATTCTTTTGAGACCAACCTGGTCGTTGCGCAAAAGCGTCTGGATGGCGGCACGCTGTTGAAGTCCGATGTGCTGGACATTGAAGTGCGTCTGGCGCAATCGCGCGAAGACCTCGTCCGCGCCCGCAACGCGAACGCTTTGGCCGAACGCGCACTGCGAAATTTGCTGGGCATCGAAGATGGCGAATTCACCGTGGCCGATACCGCTCCCGTCGCCCTCGCGCCGAATTCGAGTGATTTTTCGCAACGCCCGGAACTCGCCGCCGCCCGCGAGCGTGCAAGCGCGGCGCAGGCGCAAGTCCGTGGGGCGAAGAGCGGCTATCAGCCGCGCGTCAGCGCCTTCGGCAGTCTGGATCATGATTACGGCTGGGTGACTGGCGGCGATGGAAACAGCTACACCGCTGGCGTGATGTTGCAGTGGGACTTATGGGACGGTTTTTCGACCCGCGCCAAAACTCGTGAGGCCAAAGCAAACCTCGAATTTGCCCGCGAGGATCAGCGCAAGCTGCGGCTCGCGCTCGACTTTGAAGTGGAACAAGCCCGGCTCAATCTCAAGGCAGCGGACGAGCGTCTGGCGGTCACAGAAAAGACCATCGAACAGGCCACGGAAAGCACGAGTCTGACCCGCAATCGTTTCGAGCAAGGCCTGGCCCTCTCGACGCAGTTGATTGATTCCGAAAGCGCGCTCGTTGCCGCTCGGGTTCGCCGCGCGGAAGCCGAATCTGACCAGCACATCGCCATCGCCGCGCTGCGCAAGGCGCTCGCGTTGCCTCAACTTGATTCCCAGCCGACTACTTCCAAATGATATGAAACGATTGATCCCAAGAACTCTTGCTTTTCTTCTGACCGCCATCGTCGCGTTCGCGCTCGTCGGCTGCGGCTTGAAGCACGAAAATGAGAATTCAACCAGTCTTCCGCCGACCGAAGTCCGCGTGCAGACCGTCGAAAGCAAATCACGAACGATGACCGAGGAAGTGCTCGGCACGGTGCGGGCGAAACTTCATGCAACGCTGGAGGCCAGGTTGAGCGGTCACATCGAGAAGATGCCCGTGGCGCTCGGTGAAAAGGTTCAAAAAGGCCAGTTGATCGCCCGGCTGGATGCGGGCGAAATTGCCGCCCGGCTGGAACAGGCCGAAGCTTCGCTGGAAGAAGCTGACCGAAACTGGAAACGTATTTCCGCCTTGTTTGAACAGCAAAGTGTCACACGCGCCGAATACGATTCCGCACAGGCCCGCCAGCGGATTGCCAAAGGCGCGGCAGACGAAGCCAAAGCCATGATGAGTTATGTGGAGATTGTTGCGCCATTCGACGGCGTCGTGGCGAAAAAGTGGGCCGATGTGGGCGACCTCGCCTCGCCGGGCAAACCGCTGGTTGACATCGAAGATCCATCCGCCCTGCAAATGGAAACGGATGTGCCGGAAGCCATCGCCTCACATATCCAGCGGGATTCCCGGCTGGAGATTCGCGTGGATTCCGCCGACAGTGAACTTACCGGCATCGTCAGCGAGATCGCTCCCGTAGCCGACCCGAACAGCCGCACATTCCGGGTGAAACTGGACCTACCGCTGACGGCGGGTTTGATGCCCGGACAGTTCGCGCGACTGACCGTGCCCATCGGCGAAGCAAGCGCGCTTCGCGTCCCCGCTTCCACCGTGATTCAGCGCGGACAGATGGAAATTGTTTTTGTTGTCGCCAACGGCCACGCGCAATTGCGCATTGTCAAAACTGGAAGCCGTGTCGGTGATGAAATTGAACTGGTGTCCGGCTTGAATTCCGGCGAACAAATTGTGACCGTCGGCGCGCCGGCTTTGACGGACGGGCAACCCGTGACTGTCGAACCGTGAAAGACAGCCACGACAGTTCATCGGGCGCGCATCTTGGCATCGCCGGCCGCATTGCGCAGTCATTCATTGATTCCAAGCTGACGCTGCTCATCGTCATCGCGTCGTTGCTGCTCGGCGTATTTGCCGTGGTGATGCTGCCGCGCGAGGAAGAGCCGCAAATCAAGGTGCCGATGGTGGACGTAATGGTTTCCATGCCCGGCTCCGGCGCGAAGGAAGTCGAGGAGCGCGCCACGCGTCCAATGGAAAAATTGCTCTGGGAAATTCCCGGCGTCGAATACATCTACTCTACTTCGAGCGAAGGCCAGTCGCTCGTCATCGTGCGTTTCAAGGTCGGCGAAGACATGGATGGCAGCCTGGTGAAGCTGAACCAGAAGCTGCAGTCGAACTTCGATAAAATCCCGCATGGCGTTTCCACGCCGTTAATCAAGGCGCGTTCGATTGACGATGTGCCGATCCTGGCGCTGACATTTCACAGCGCGCATTACGATCATCTCGCGCTGCGCCGGCTCGTCGCGCAGGTGGACGACGCGGTGAAACAAGTGCCGCTGGTCGCCGAAACGACGATCATTGGCGGCGCCCACCGACAATTGCGCGTGCTGCTCGACCCGGTGAAACTGGCGGCGCGCAACCTTTCGCCCGCCGGGCTGGTGCCGATGTTGCAGCAGGCGGACAGACAGTATTCCGCCGGCAATCTTACCAGCGACAACCGTGAAATCATCGTGGAAACCGGCGCGTTTTTGCAGGACGCCGCCGATGTGGGCAACGTGGTCGTAGGCGTGTATTCCGGCAAACCGGTTTATCTGCGCGACGTGGCGGACATCGTGGACGGCGCGGAAGAGCCGAGCCAGTATGTGTTCTTCGGCTCCGGCGCGGCGAATAAAGTTTCCACCGATGAGCCTGCCGTGACGCTCTCCATCGCCAAGCGTCCCGGCGCGAATGCCATCACGGTGGCCAACGAAGTCCTCAAGAAAATTGACACGCTTAAAGGCTATATCATTCCGTCCGATGTCCAGGTCACCGTCACCCGCAACTACGGTTTGACGGCGGAGGAAAAATCCAACGAACTGCTCTGGCACATGCTCATTGCCGTGGCTGGCGTGTCGCTGCTCATTCTGCTGGCGCTGGGCTGGCGGGAATCGCTCATTGTCGGGATTGCAATTCCCTCCACGCTCGCGCTGACATTGCTGGTGTTTTACCTGCATGGCTTCACGCTGAACCGCATCACGCTTTTCGCGCTGATTTTTTCCATCGGCATTCTCGTGGACGATGCCATCGTGGTGATCGAGAACATTGTCCGCCATTTTAGCCTGCCGCCGAACAAGGGACGGAACTGGTCAGCCATCGCGGTCGAAGCCGTTGGCGAAGTGGGCAACCCGACCATTCTGGCAACCTTCGCGGTGATTGCCGCCGTGCTGCCGATGGCGTTTGTCGGTGGTTTGATGGGGCCGTATATGCGGCCAATTCCCATCGGCTCCAGCGCGGCGATGTTTTTCTCGCTGGCGATTGCGTTCATCGTCACGCCGTGGGCGAGCATCCGCATTTTGCGCTGGGGAAGAAAATATTCCTGTCTCGCGGAAGGTGCGGTGTGCGTGACCGAAGGTGACAAGCCGCAACCCCACGTCGCCCCCGAAGAAAACTATTTCACCCGGTTCTACCTGCGGCTCATGCGGCCGCTTATCGCGCACCCGCGCTGGCGGCATATTTTTCTCGGCAGCCTCGTTGGGCTATTGCTGGTTTCAATGGCGCTCGTCGGCATCGGCTGGGTGAAGGNNGTTCGACAACAAGAGCGAGTTTCAGATTATCCTCAACATGCCGGAAGGCAGTTCGCTCGAACGCACAGCCCAGGCCGCGCGCGAAATCGCCGCCGCCGTGCGCACGGAACCGGAGGTGACGGACTACGAGGTTTATGCCGGGGTCGCTTCACCGTTCAATTTCAACGGCCTGGTGCGCCATTACTTCATGCGGCGTGGTGCGAACGTCGCCGACATCCAGATCAACCTGCTTCCGAAGAGTGAACGCAAGGCGCAGAGCCACGATGTTGCCAAGCGCGTTCGTCCGCACGTCGCCGCCATTGCCGCGAAGTATGATGCGCGGGTGGCCGTCGCCGAAGTCCCGCCCGGCCCGCCGGTGCTCCAGACCCTCGTGGCCGAAATTTACGGACCTACCGAGCAGGACCGTCTGGCGCTGGCGCGGAAGGTCATTGATATTTTTCATAGCACCCCGGGTGTGGTGGACACGGACTGGTATATCGAAGCCGACCAGCCAAAAACGCAATTCGTGATTGATAAGGAAAAGGCAGCGCTCCACGGCATCAGCGCCGAAACGATTTCCGAGACGCTGAAGATTGCCGTCGGCGGCGAGTCGGTNNCCGCTCGTGCCGCTGCGCGAACTGGTGACGGTTGAACGCACCATCACGGACAAGAGCATCTACCACAAAAATCTCATGCCTGTGACCTACGTCATTGGCGACGTGGCGGGCGCCGTGGAAAGTCCGGTTTATGCCATTTTGAAAATGAATCAAGCATTGCGGGCGCTCGACACGCGCGAAATTGGCGGGAGCGGCGCGAGGTTGGAAATCCTTAATGCCGTCCAACCATTCACAGATCGGGAACCGTCCATCAAGTGGGATGGCGAGTGGCAAATCACGATAGAAGTGTTCCGCGACCTCGGTCTGGCCTTCGCGGCGGTGCTGGTGCTGATTTACATTCTGATGGTCGGCTGGTTCCGGTCGTTCCTCACGCCGATGATTGTGATGGTGGTGATTCCATTCTCGCTGGTCGGCATCCTGCCGGCGCATGGCGTGTTGCACGCCTTCTTCACGGCAACTTCAATGATTGGTTTCATGGCGGGCGCGGGCATCGTGGTGCGCAATTCAATCATCCTGGTGGATTTCATCGAACAACGCCTGCGCGAAGGGATGCCGCTGGACGAGGCGGTCATTGAGGCGGGCATGGTTCGCTTTCGTCCCATCCTGCTCACCGCGCTGGCGGTGGTGATCGGCGCAACGGTAATCCTGTTCGACCCCATCTTTCAAGGGCTGGCCATTTCCCTGATGGCGGGCGGAATCGCCTCCATGCTGCTGGCGCCGGTGACAGTGCCGCTCCTTTACTTCATGGCCCACAACCGGCAGTTGAAAAAATGAGGCGGTTACAACGGGCAGACATGATTGGATAATCTTCATCTTATACTCCACGAACCCCCGGACGAATAATTTAGGCATCTCAAAGAAGCCAGAGAGAAAAACAAACTGGAACAGTTCGCCAATCGGGTCGAGAAACTTATCGGACTGCCACGCGGTTGGCAACGGGCCGGTTTCCGCTTCGCCGTCGCCGATTACGCAGGCGACGATGAAATCGGGATTGTCGAACGCAGCCCGAAGGCATGGCTGAGCGAATACCCAAGCTCGCCATTTATGTGATCTTTAAGCGACTAAATGCCGATACCTTCACCAAATCCTCCCATCGGGCCGACGTTGATCGTCAGAACGCAAGGTAAAGCAGGTTTCATACGTCACCGGACTTTTAGTTCGACGGCATGCTCATGGCGATCGTCCCGGAGGGAAATTGTCCTTCCGGATATTTCTTGTCCATCGAGGGAGAGCAGATTCGTGTCGGCGGAATCAGCGACGAGCCGGGTGATTGTGATGTGATAAACCGTTTGCCGGTAGCGGTAGTGGATTTTGTAGGTGCTCCACGCCTTCGGCAGACGAGGCGACAAGCGCAACTGATCGCCTTCGAGGTTCACACCCAGCAGGGTTTCGATGAGCAACCGATACATCCAGCCGGCTGAACCGGTATACCAAGTCCAGCCGCCCCGACCCGTGTGCGGCGCGACCGCGTAGACGTCCGCCGCGACGACATAAGGCTCCACTTTGTAGGTGGCGATTTGTTTGGGTGTCCCGCCGTGATGGATGGGATTGAGCAGCGCGAAGAGTTCCCACGCGCGTTCGCTTTTTCCCATGAGCGCGAACGCCATGGCGGTCCAAATCGCGCCGTGGGTGTATTGGCCGCCGTTCTCGCGCACGCCAGGAATGTAACCTTTGATGTAACCGGGATTGAGCGGAGATTTGTCGAAGGGCGGATCGAACAACTGGATCAATTTGGAATTCCGGTGGACGAGGCGCCGGTCAACAGCCTCCATCGCGTCACGAGAACGCTGCGGATCGCCGGCACCGCTGATCACCGACCAGCTTTGGGACAGGGAGTCTATCTGACATTCGGGATTGGTCTGGGAGCCGAGCGGTTCGCCGTTGTCGAAGAAGGCGCGGCGATACCATTGGCCGTCCCAGGCGTGTTGCTCGATGTTCTGTTGCAACTGCCGCGCTTGGATAAGGCAGCGTTCGGCAAAAGCGGTATCGCGGTATGCACGCGCCAGTTGGCCAAACTGGGTGAGCACGTCGTAAAGAAAGAAAGCAAGCCAGATGCTTTCACCGCGTCCCAGGTTTCCGACCCGGTTCATGCCATCATTCCAGTCGCCGCAACCCATCAGTGGCAGACCATGTTCGCCGAATTTTAGTCCGCGCTCGATGGCGCGCACGCAATGTTGATAAAGCGTGGTCGATTCTTCGGAGCGATTCGGCAAATCATAGTAAGCTTCCTCGTCTGGCTTGACTGGCCGGGCCTCAAGAAAGAAAATTTTTTCGTCGAGCACGCCGGTGTCCGCGACACACGAAACGTAACGGCAGGTCACATAAGGCAACCACAGATAGTCATCGGAAAAATGCGTCCGCACGCCGCGTCCCGACGGAGGATGCCACCAATGTTGCACATCGCCTTCGCGAAATTGGCGCGCGGCGGCGCGGAGCAAATGCTCGCGGGTCAGCGCCGGTTCGGCATGCACCAGCGCCATTACGTCCTGCAACTGGTCGCGGAACCCATACGCCCCGCCGGATTGATAAAACCCCGTGCGGCCCCAGAGCCGGCCGCTCAAGGTTTGATACAACAACCAACCGTTCGCCATCACATTCACAGCGGGATCAGGCGTGTCCACATTCACCGCGCCGAGTGTCCGATTCCAATAAGTCCAGACACCTTCGAGCGCCACGCGGCTGGCGTCCGCCCGGCGAAAGCGCCGGATCAGATTCTGCACTTCAGCCGCGTTGCGACCCACCCCGAGGCGAAAACTTGTTTCGCGTTCCTGACCGTCCGGCAAATTGAAAGCGACTTGCACCGCGCCACACGGATCCAGTCCTGCACCGACTTTGCCGGAAAGGCGCACGCGTTTCATTGCCGCCGGTTGCCCCATGTTTCCATTTCTGCCAATGAACTCTTTTCGATCTCCGGTAAGAGTGCGCGTCCCATCGTTGACATCAATGAACACGATGCGCTCGGGGAATTCGGTGTTGTAGTAATTGCGTGCCAGCAACGCGCCGGTCTTGAGATCCACTTCGGTTTGCACATGCAGCAGGCTTTTGGGCCGCAGGTCACCCAACACCCATTCCCAGTAGCCAGTGACCGATACGCGGCGCGGACGCCCCGAGACGTTGCGCAATTTCAAGACCGTGAACTTCACCGGCGCGTCCATCGCCACATAGACCCACAACTCGGAGGCGATTCCGTTTTCGGTATGCTCGAACACGGTGTAGCCAAAACCATGGCGGATGACATAGGGCGTTATGCCGCGCGCGGGCAATGGAGTGGGCGACCAAAATTGCCCCGTTTGCTCATCACGAATATAGAAAGCCTCGCCTGTGGTGTCTTGGACGGGATCGTCGCTCCATGGTGTCAGACGAAATTCATGGGCGTTCTCCGTCCAAGTGTAAGCCGCGCCGCTCTCGGAAACCACCGTCCCGAAATTGGGATTGGCCAGCACATTGACCCACGGCGCCGGCGTCATCTGGCCAGGCTGAAGGGTGATGACATATTCATGCCCGTCGCGGGTAAAGCCGCCCAAGCCGTTCGGAAAAATCAACCCGCGTTGCGGAAACCGCGGGGGCAAATCGGCAGACTTGGAACGGGTGGGCGTCAGGGCTGGGACCGTTGGCTCCAAAATACTTCGATGTTCCAGTTGCTCCGCCAGAGTTCCCTTCTCGTCGTCCAGAACAATCCGCGCCACGGATTGCAGCAGCACCCGATCGTCGTTGGGAATTTGTTCTAGGCGGCGGACGAAGATGCCGCCCGGCTTGTCCAGCATTTGCGCTTCGATCCCGGACGAAATCAGGGTGGTGATCTGGTCTTGCAAGGATTGGCGGTAAACCGAAACGTCCTCATTCAAGATGACGAGATCAACGGTCAATCCCTTCGTGCGCCAGTAGGAGTGCGCCTGGATGAGCTGCCGGACAATTTCGATTTTCTCGGTGTCGCTGATACGGAGCAGGACGATCGGCGCATCGCCCGAAATGCCGTAGCTCCAGAGTCCGTTTTGTCCGCGCCGGTTGTTGAGCAACACGCCAGGGCTGGCCCGACGGGCGGGATCGGCATAAATCAACGCGCCCGCGAGGCGGCCGTAAAGTTGAGCTTCCGCCTCGGTGACGTTGAGTTGGTGCAAGGTCACCTGACTGTGGGTCCACGCCAGATCGAAGGCGCGGTCAGCCATGCGGGAGCTTTGATATTTTTCCACATGCGCCAGTGCGGTTTCCCGGTTTTCGGTCACGCCCAAAACCAGGTCAATGATGGCGGTTTCATGCGGGGGTAACGAGACCGTGCGCCGCAGCGAAATGATGGGATCGAGCACGGAACCGACAGTGTTGGACAGCGGCGAAATGCTCTGCATCGCGGCCGGGCTGGCCAGGGTTCCGCCGCGTCCGACAAATCTGGAGCGATCTGTTTCGCAGGAGATTTCCCCCTGCTGACCACCCTGCCCCACCAACAGATGCAGCAACCACGGCGGCTTTTCCTCCTGGGAACGGGCACGGCGGGTGCAGAGAATGGCAGAGGATTTCCGGGCGAATTCAGTTTGCACGAAGAGATTGCTGAAGGCCGGATGCGACGCGTCCGCCGCAGGAAGCGCGAGCACCACTTCCGAGTAGCTCGTTAATTCAATGACGCGCGTCACGGGTGAACGATTGGTGATCGTGATGCGCCGTAACTCCACGTCGTCTTCCGGCGATACGCTGATCTCGGTGTGGACATCGAGGCCGGCATGACGGTGGCGAAACTCGGCGCGCGCCTGCGTGAAGATGGCTTCGTAGCCTTTCGTCGCGCACAGAGCGGGTTGATGCGCGGTGGACCAAAATTCTCCCGTTGCCACGTCGCGCAGATAAACAAACGTCCCCCAGCAATCGCGCGTGGCATCTTCGCGCCAGCGGGTGACCGCCAGTTCATGCCAGCGACTGTAGCCGCCGCCGGCGCTGCTGATGACGACATGATAGCGACCATTGGACAAAAGATGAACTTCAGGCGCCGGTGGTGTGGGATTCGTGAAAACGCGCATGACGGCTTCGCCGTTTCCGGCGAACGTCCGCGATTTCTCCAATTTCAAGTCTTCGGCGAACAGGCTCGCGGCGGTCTTGGGCACCCGCTCCTGCAACAGCAAGTCCGCCGCCTTGAGCAACGGACAGGCCATGAAGCGCCGTTGCATGGGATAGTCACGCAATAGATTGACCAGAGCCAGCAAACTCATCCCTTGATGGTGCGCCATAAAGGATCGGATGGTGGCGCTTGATTCGTCCGGGGGCAGGCGCGCCGGCGTGTAATCCACGGCTTCGTAGAAACCGTAAGCGCCTTCGCGTCCCTCGACGGCAAGCCGCTGCAGGTTTTCACAAGCTTCAACCGGCGACACCATTAGCGCCATTGCGGTGGCGTAAGGAGCGATCACGAGGTCATCGGCCAATCCCCGTTTCAAGCCGAGGCCTGGCACGCCGAAGGCGCGGTATTGATAATTCAGATGAACATCAGTGCGGTTGTAACCTGATTCGGAAATGCCCCACGGCACGCCGCGCAATTTCCCATACTCGATTTGTTGTTGCACCGCCGCCCGGCAGGTGTGATCGAGCAAAGTATTTTCATAGTTGGGCATGACCAGCAGCGGCATCAGATATTCGAACATCGAGCCGCTCCACGAAACGAGGATCGGCTCGCCCCGTGAAGCGACGAGCAGACGGCCCAGCGAGAACCAGTGGTCCTGCGGAACTTGCCCTAAAGCGATGGCGACGTAGCTGCCCAAGCGCGCCTCCGCGGCCAGCAGATCATAGAAGCCGGGGTCACACCGGCGTTCGGTGACGTTGAACCCGATGGAAAACAAATCCTTCGCCGGGTCGAACAGAAAGGTAAAATCCATCGCGGCCAGTTCGTCGCTTTGCCTGGCCAGGGTTTCCAAGGCGAGCAGGCGCTGACGGGCATGGTCGCTGGCGTCACGCACGCAGCGCGAGAGTTCAGTGAGATATTTTTGTTCTTCCTGCCGGGATTGGGCAGGTTCCGCGGGAAGGTCTTGCAAGGCTGCCTCGATCAACGGAAAGAGCGATTCCTCAAACTTCGCGACCTCTCGCAAAGTGGGTGCATGGTCGAGTTGGGCAAGCTTCTCATCAAGCTTTGCAGCAGCCGGCGTGAGGAGGCTCTGATTGATTTCCGATTTCCGATTTCCGATTTCCGATTTGGAAATCAGAGCCTCCTCACATCGGCTGCTACGATTTGCGCCTGGCAAAGCCAGCCACGGAGCGAGGAACCGCAATTCTTCCAAATGCTCCTCGCAGCTCCGCTTCAGAGTTTGGGCCCACCCGTTGAGTTCCTCCTCTTCGTTCGCCAGCGAAGCAACGATTTTGGGCGCTTGGTTCGTCGCCCGTTCCAACAAAGCATACGCCGCGCTCAGATTGGTAGGTGCTTGCCCCAATTCTGCGTCGAGTTCTGCCAGCACGCTATTTTCGCGAGCCAAATCCCCGAGGACTTTTACCGTGTCGAGCAGACCGGCAAAAATCTGTGGCGTGAAAATTTTTTCATCGGCCTGTTCCCTCAATCCGGAGCCGAGCGTCAGCAAATGTCCCGCAAGGTTGCCGCTGTCCACACTCGATACATAGAGCGGGCGGAGCGGTTGGAGGGTGCGGGTCTCATACCAATTGTAGAAGTGCCCGCGATACCGCTCGAGTCGCTGCATGGTAGCGAAGGTGTCCTGCGTGCGTCGAATCAAGCCGCCCGCCGAAAGATACCCAAAATCCCGGGCAGCCAGATTGGCGAGCAGCGCCAGGCCCATGTTCGTGGGCGAGGTCCGCGAAGCGGTCGCCGGGGTAGGAACTTCCTGAAAATTGTCCGGCGGCAGCCAGTTCTCCTGCGCGGTGACAAAGGTTTCGAAAAAATGCCAAGTCTTGCGGGCAGTCTGGCCGAGAAACGTCAATTGCTCCGCTGTCAAATCCGGCGGCGCGGATTCAATGGGCTGACTGATCCACCAGGCGATCCACGGGGCCGCAAGCCAGATGCCAAGAATCGGCAGAGCCAAAGACACTTGGGCCGGCTGCATGGTGGCCAGGAAAAGTCCGGTCGTCAGCGCGGCGGCCGGCACGATCCACATCGTGGCATAAAAGCCGGTGAGGTCGGCGCGAGTTGTCCGTTCGGAATCACCCGACGTTTGCCATTCGAGGAGTCGTTTGTGCGTCACCAGCAAGCGCAGCAGCGTCCTTCCGATTGCGTCCAGGCTGATGAAGGCGTCGTAGGGCAGAAATGTCAGGGTGAGAAAAATCTGGCCGAGCTGACGGCCGCCCGACCCGGCCACTCCCCGCAGATGCATCGCCCACGGCAAATCAACCGGCTTGCGAAACAGATTGACCAACGCCGACAACAATCCGGGGAGCGTGATGATCACAAGGACCAGCAGCGATCCAAGGCCGCCGAGTTCAGGAAGGAGCAGCCAGGTGCCCAGCATCAGGAACAGCAGGGCAACGGGGACGAGACTGCGCCTCAAGTTGTCGAGAATTTTCCACTGGGACAGCATCGAAAGCGGATTGGCAATGCGACGGACGTCGGAACCGGGAACCCGCGGCAGGAGCCATTGCATGATCTGCCAATCGCCGCGAATCCAACGGTGACGGCGGTCAATGTCCACGTTGTAGCGGGAGGGATATTCTTCGTATAATTCCACGTTGCTCACGAGGGCGGAACGGGCATGACAGGCTTCCAACAAATCGTGGCTGAGAACGGCATTCTCCGGGAAGCGTCCGTTCATGGCTCGCTGGAAGGCATCCACATCGTAAATTCCTTTTCCAATAAACGAGCCTTCCTGGAAAACATCCTGATACACGTCGGACACTTCCCGCGTGTAAGGATCAATGCCCGCGTCGCCGGCAAATAGCCGGACGAACCAGGATCGTCGGGCGCTCGGCAGACTCACGCCTATGCGCGGTTGCAGAATGCTGTAGCCTTCGTTGACAATCCCGCGCACCGGATCGAATTCCGGCCGGTTCAACGGATGGGCCAACGTTCCGACGAGCTGTCGGGCGGCATCGCGCGGAAGCTGGGTGTCGGTGTCCAGCGTGATGACATACTTGATGGCCGGCATGAAGGCCGTCTCCCCCACAATCTCGGAGAAGCATTCGCGAGAACCGCCGCGGAGGAAGGCATTGAACTCCGTGAGCTTTCCCCGCTTGCGTTCGTAACCCATCCACAATCCTTCTCCGGCATTCCAGCGGCGCGGGCGGTGCAGCAGAAAAAAGAGGGCTGCTCCATCAGATAAATATTTGCGGTTTAGCATCTCAACTCCGGCCCGCGCCCGCTGAAGCAACGCCTGGTCTCCGGGAAGGGTCTCCTCCGGCGCGTCGCGGAAATCCGTAAGCAACGCGAAGTGAAGGTGCTGATCCCGATTCGCGAGATGATGAATCTCCAACGTCTCGATGAGACGATCAACGCCTTCCAGACTGGTGAGTATTGTGGGAACGACTACCATCGCGCGGCAATCCGCCGCGATGCCGGAGGAAAAATCCAATCTCGGGAGCGGGCGGGGTTTCAGCAGCAGCATGGAGAGCCAGTTCATCAACGCCACAGCTAGTTGGCTGGCACAAAGGAGGAGAACCAGGGTGAAGAAAATGAGTTTCCATCCCTGCACTTCAAGCATCAGGGCCTGCTCCATGAACCCGAACGTGGCGAGTAAAGTGAGCACTCCAATACCGCCCGTATAAAACGTCAGCGGAAAACGGTGGATGCATCGTTCCTTAATCGTTTTCCAGGGCCACCGCACCTTCACCGCACGTCCCAGCACGGCCTGACCCTTGTCGATTAGATAAAAGCCCACATGGGCGGTCCGGTCCTCGCGCCCTTTTTGCCGGGCATTGTCTGCGGCCAGTTGGATGGCTTTTTGCGCGACGTCCGCTTCCGAGAGCCGGCTGTGCCGGGCAAGAAACTCGACCGTATGGCGATAGCGATCGCGGGTCGCAAAATCCATCTTGCGGTAAACGTCGGCAGGGTCGGAGCGCAAAGTCGCCTCGACCAGACTCAGGGTCTCCACGAACTCCTTCCAGTCCATGGCGCTCAAGAAACGAAGACTGGAAATGCTGTGGCTGACGGAAACCTGGTCGGCAGCCTGGTTTTGACTCTCCTGCTGGACCAGATGCTCGATGGACAACCCTTGTTCAACGAGCCGCTGTTCGAGCCAGCTGCGGGCGAGATGCAACACCGGACTTTGTCGCGACAAACGCTGACAAAATTCCGCCACGAACGAACTGGACAGGGGAAGATCGGATTTCGCCATGTCCGCCACCACGATAACGAGATGGGACGGATTATTCTCCGCCATATCCTGCAAACGATCCACCCATAAGTCCGCAAGATTGCGATCCTCCCGGGCAATGGTCAGCCGGGTGGTGATGCGCTGCAGGTTTTCGATCAACGCCAGGCGCAACATAATGGGAATCGCCCACAACTCGCCCAATTTCAAGGAGCCCGTCGTTTGGTAAGCGGCGATGAAGGCTTTGAGCGGTTCCGCATCAATCTGTGCATCCACGTGCGAGATTAATTCGAGCACGATGTCGTAAACGCGCGGAAGTCCGGTGGAAGGGCTGTTCAAAAGCCAGGGCAACTCCCGGCTGTAGCCCCGCGGCAGATGCCGCCGGGCCATTTGAATCTGCTCTTCGATCAGGTAGAAGTTGTCGAGCAGCCATTCGGCGGCGGGAGTGATGCGCCGGCCTGGATTTACGGCGAGGGTCGCGCGATGGAAGGCTCTTAGTATGTCCTCGTTTTGGCCCAACCGGGCCAGCAGACGGTTGGAACGCTGCCGGGTGACTACCTGGTGATTGGCTGCGAGAGCTTTGGCATGACGCGCCAATTGGTCGACACTGAACAACTCGGCCCGCAATGGCGGCTCGCCCGCGCGCGGGCGCGGACGCGTTTGCCCGGCCAACCAGGTTTGCCAGCGTAACGAAAGAGTCTGCATATTGTTCTTACCATCCAAGCGCGATTCCTGCCATTGAGCTACACATAGGAATTCATCCTGTTGGGTAACCACCAACTCCCCGTCGGTCTCGAAACTCGCTGGCCCGGGCTCACCAAATGCAAGTCACTCCAGCGGCACTCGATTCCCAAGTCCGACAGAAGCGCCGCGAGAAGATAAGGACGAAGCTCGCCGGGGGATAGTGGTTTCATTTGAGTGTAGCTGTGGACTTTAGCTTAAAAAATTAGGTTCGAGACCAGTTGATCGGGTTAATTATTTTGAAATTATTTAAGAGCAACCGGCAAAGGTTATCACGCCGATGATTGAAACGGAACTCACATTCTTTAAGATCCAGGTGCAAGGTGGCGCGGTTGAGGCCGCGAAACCTGGCCAAGCGCATCTTGGCGATGGCCCAGAAGTTCTCAATGCCGTTGATGTGCGCCTTGTGTTTCACAAACTCGTTGTGGCCATCGATTTGTTGTTTCTCGAGTTCGTTTTCCTTATTTTTGTTTCATTTCAATTATCTCCGAAGATGGTTTCTTTTGTGTCAGCACCGCCAGCCGCTGATGCGTTCATAATGCGAAAATACTCCGGGGAACCGTGCAGGCGATATGGGGTGTTTCCCTACCGGAGATTTCCAAGACGGCCGAAACCAACCAGCCGGGGCCGCTCCTCATCCCGGAGCCGGAAGGTGAAGGATTTGAGTCTGGAGAACAGCGTGACGGCCGGCACGGTTTGAAATAGCGGCTCCGTCTTGTGGCACCGCTCCAGATTGTAATTGGAAATTCGCGGGCTTAAATGATGAATGTGATGAAACCCGATGTCGCCCGAAAGCCATTGGCGGATCTATAACTTATGCCGGATTCATCAAGCCTTGCGTGCAATACCGGCGATGGAAGCGGGGTTTGCGAATCACATTTGAACTTTGGATGAAATCGCCGCCCTTTCCGATTCAAAATAGCCCACTATCCAGAAAGGTCGAAATTAGCTATTTCTGACGCCTAAATGGAATCCTGATTCGTCCTGATAGCCCACAGGCGCGTGCTTGTTGAGGCTGTCCAGCAGTTTGGCAATCAAACCGACGAAGAAAATATTCATCGCGGCCGTTATCAAGAAACTAGTTTTGTTGCACATATTTGACAAATTAGCATTTGCAATGCCACACAAACCCTTCGATTTTGACTAATGCGTTGGCTGCATTATTACCCGCGTGTCTGATTTTGAGACACTGCAGTCTGATTTTGAGACACTTTGAAATGCCGGATGGACAAGGGATCAGAAAGGACGCAACATAGGCCGCATGGGCGTCTCGCGAGACAAATCAGATCGCAATCAGATTGAGGGCCGGTTGCGGGAATTGGCCGCCATCGTCGAAAATTCCGATGACGCCATCATCAGCGCGACACTCGACGGCGTCATCGTCAGTTGGAACGAAGCGGCGGAACGAGTTTACGGTTACGCCGCTCAGGAGGCGATTGGCCATTCGGCTTCGATGCTGATTCCTCCAGGCCACGAGAATGAATTGCCGGAAATTCTGGAACGCATCCAGCGGGGTGAATGGACCAAAAATTTGGAAACGACGCGGCGCCGAAAAGACGGCACGTTGATCAATGTTTTGTTGACCGTCTCTCCGATCAGTCATCTCATGGGCCAGGACACAGGAGCATTAGTCATTGCCCGTGACATCACGATGCGCAAGCGCCTGGAAGAAAAACTTCTCGAAATCGGCGCCGACGAACGACGGCGGCTGGGGCATGATCTTCATGATGGATTGGGACAATTTCTGCTGGGAATCGCGCTGAAGACAAAGATGCTGGAAGAAGCTTTGACAAAGGGAAAATCCGCCGAGGCGTGGAGAGCCAAAGAAGTTGTTGGATTGGTGAATACCGCCATCGCGCAGACCCGCAATCTGGCCCACGGCCTCGATCCAATTCATGTGGAAGCAAACGGACTGGTTGCCGCGTTGCGAAATCTGGCCGCGCAAACCCGGGAGCTTTTCCAGGTGGAGTGCGCCTTTGCCTGCAAACGGGAGCATTTGGATGTCAATGCACAAACAGGCATCGCGTTCTATCGCATCACCCAGGAAGCAATCCACAACGCCATTCGTCACGGGCAGGCCCGGCAAATCAACGTGGAACTCGCGGTGCAAGGCACGCAGTTGTGCCTGAAGATTTTTGACAACGGAAAAGGGTTTTCGCCGGATCCCAAATCCTGTTCGGGCATGGGGTTGCACATCATGCAATTTCGGGCTAATTCGATCGGCGGCCACCTGACCGTTGAATCGCAACCAAACAAGGGTGCGCGGATCGAATGCGCTGTGCCCACGAAATTGTGGTCGGTGAAAGTATGAAATGAGAGAAGCGGCTGGCCAGACTGCGCTTCCATCCGAGTCAGCTCGTTCTGTGACCATCGTAGCCGGATTCATCCATCCAATTGCTGCTGTTGGGTTTAATCCAGAGAGTTTTTAGCGTTTGAAGTTGACTTTACAGTGGCTTTTGGGGAGAATATCACTCTGTCAGATAAGCAACTGAAACGAACCATGAGCGCCAAGGAGCGAAAGGCTACAGGCAAAGGTGCTACGTCGGTGAAAACCGACGGAAAAGCCGGCATTCTCGTTGTGGATGATCATCCGATTGTTCGGCAGGGACTGGCAGACTTGCTTGATTCGCAGAGCGACTTATTCTGCTGTGCGGACGCCGGAGACCTAGTGAAGGCGCAGGAGGCGGTGGTTGCGCAAAAACCGGACGTGGTATTACTGGACCTTCGGCTGGGGCAGGCGGACGGGCTTGAATCCATCAAGACTCTCATATCCCGGTTTGAAAATCTTCGCATCGTGGTCATTTCCCAGTTTGATGAAACCGTGTATGCGGAACGGTCGTTGCGCGCTGGCGCAAAGGGTTATGTGATGAAGGACCAGGCAACTGAAGAAGTGCTTGGCGCCATTCGCGCGGTCTTGGCGGGGCAAGTGTATCTCTCGCGCGCGATGACGAACCGTGTTCTGCAAACGAACTTCACCGGCAAATCTAACCCACGCGCCGCTTCTGTGGAAAAGTTGACGGATCGCGAATTGCACGTGCTCCAGCTTCTTGGCGTCGGGATTAGCACCCGCAAAATCGCCGAGCAATTGCACTTAAGCATTAAAACTGTGGAGACCTACCGGGAGCATCTAAAACAAAAGCTGGGATTGTCCAACTCAACCGAACTCGTCCACTATGCCACTCATTGGGTGGAACAACGCTCGCAATTGATGAATGTGCCGTCCGCTCCCCTGCCAGCTTGAAGCTCCCAATTTCTTTCTCCGGTCACAGATTTTCAGCGCGCATTCCATCGGTGAAATCCCTATCGAAAAATCAGGAGAGTGCCCTGATGTTCTGAATGCTCCAGTTTTGCTATTTTCTTGAAACTTGATGCAGTTGTTTTTATGAGTGCGCGCCGTGTAAAAAAACATGAGGACACAAGATTTTTGACAAAAAGGGCAATGCTGTCCTCTCCAGCCGGAAAAACGCGGATTCTTGTCGTGGATGATCATCCGGTGGTGTGGCACGGAATCAACCTGTTGCTAAACCGGCAGGACGATATGGTCTGCTGTCAGGATGAGGTCGCTACAGTGGCCGGCATTATTCCCGCCGTGAAAAAGGATCATCCGCAGATGCTTCTGCTGGATTTGAATTTGAGGGATGGCAACGCTCTTAACATCATCGGCACGTTGCGCGACCAATTCCCTGACGTGTCCATTCTCGTCATTTCACAGTTCGACAACATCCATTGCGCGGAAGACGCCTTGCACGCCGGGGCCCTTGGCTACGTCATGAAAGAAGAGGCCGCGCAGGAAATACTCACTGCCATCCGCACGGTTTTGCGAAAGGAAACTTACATAAGCCATAAACTGAACCTTCCTGTTTCCGGCCAGACCGCACAAAAGCCGCAACAACCCGCTGTAGCCGAACATGTTAACAAACATGAATTTCAAGTGTTTCTCCTCCTTGGTTCTGGAATGCCCCTGCCCGACGTTGCCGCTCAACTGAAAATCAGCGACCAAACGCTGGAAACCTATTGCAAAAATCTCAAGGACAAATTGAAACTGCCTGACGACGCGGCTTTGGAGAATTACGCCTTGAAGTGCAAGCGTTGTTTCGACACAAGTAGCGTGGACACTGCTGCTGCCTTTTTTCATTGCGCCTTGCAATTGGAATGTTGCGAGTGGGGAAAACCACCCCAATTCAAACCGGTGCAGCCCGAACCACGCTCTGGATTTCACGGCAAACCGCGATAAATCTTCCTATGTTGCGAATACTTAGGCTCCACGCTTTCGCGAACATACCCGCTGAATGGGATTTCGCTTTCAATGGAATTGCAGCGGCGTTGCTACGCCGCGGCGAGTTGCGGCAGCGGCGCACACGCCGGATAGCAGGGCTGAGAAGAGTAGGTGAAACCCTTACTCATATTTCAGTGCCTTGCCCCGATTGTCCGCGCGCCCATTCAGTGTAAAAATCACACCAATGAAAGAAAGTCTGATTGCAAATTCATTCAGCGCGTCAAATGACCGCGCCAAATAACATGTATTTTCATTGGGACCCAACTTTTAAAAAAATGCAAACCGGATATCCAGCTTGGTATTGTGCGCGGACAAAGCCCAAACATGAGCATTTGGCGGCGGCGCACCTGCGCAAAAATCTGAATCTGGAAGTGTTCCAGCCGCAGTTGCGAATCGAGCGCGCGACGCTACGTGGCGTGATGCGGGTGCTTGAACCGCTGTTTCCCTGTTATGTTTTTGTCCGCTGTGTGCTCGAAGAATACCTGGACGAAATTCAATACAGCAATGGAATCCATAGCTTGGTGCATTTTGGCCATCGAATTCCCCCTGTGGCGGACTCCATTGTAGAAGAGTTGCAGGAATGTTTCGGGACGGAAGCCACAATGACGGTGCATGACCACATCTCACCGGGGGATGAAATAACCATTGGCGAGGGGGCTTTTGCCGGCATGCATGCTTATGTTTTGCGTCTGTTGCCCGCAAGAAAGCGGGTCCAGGTTTTGCTCGAGGTTCTGGGTGGTCCAACTCCGGTGGAGGTGGATCGGTGTTCGGTGGTGCCGGTTAGGAACACTTTGGCTGATTTGGTGCCGATTTTAGCGGCACCGTGTCCAGGATTTGTCACCGCAACTTTATTGCGATGACATTTGTTCGACATGGATTCAATCGAGCCTTTCCCAGCGCAGCAGTTTAGGTTGAGACGGGAAAAACAAAGCCCCAAGGCGGGTCTTGGGGAGATTGGAAGTTGGATTTGTGGAAAGATCCACGAATCGAACAAGTGCGGAGCTGTTTTTACTGCTTATGTTTAACAAAATATGAAGATAGGTCGAAGCAAATATGAAAAAAGACATTATCAGAAAACCACAGAGCATGCATTCACAACTTTTATGAAAACCATTCTCTTGAAGTTAAAGCGGTTCTTGACACCGACCTGTTTTTCAACGCCATGACCTCTTTATCCCACAAACCCCTTTGCAGAAAATGACTCGCCCCGCTGAAACACCGTGCTGGAAGCGGACATTGGATGTTGTCTTCATCCTGTTGACTCTGCCTTTCGTCCTGCCGCTGGCGGTTTTGGTCGCCGTGTTGATTCGCATGGTTTCTGCCGGACCGGTTCTGTTCAGACAGGAACGGGTCGGTTATTTGGGGCGGAAGTTCATGTGCTTCAAATTCCGGACGATGTTCGTCGGCGCGGAAACGACAACCCATCAGGGACATCTCCAGCATTTGATGAAATCGGACGCGCCCATGGTCAAGCTGGATGCGCGTGGCGATTTGCGGATCATTCCCTTCGGTTTGTTGCTTCGATCGTCGGGTTTGGATGAGCTGCCGCAACTTATCAACGTGCTTCGGGGCGAGATGAGCCTGGTCGGGCCGCGCCCTTGCCTGCCCTATGAGTGTGACGATTATCTGCCGTGGCAGAGGGAGCGATTCAACACCTTGCCCGGTCTTACCGGTCTCTGGCAGGTCAGCGGCAAAAACCGGACCACGTTTGCCGAAATGATGCAATTGGACATCAGTTACGCGAGGGAAAAGACCCTGTGGCTGGATTTGACGATCATTTTGAAGACCATTCCGGCCATACTGGGCCAGATCTGCTATGCCCGGAAACAGAAAAAGACGCTTCCGTTGGAGGCTCAAGCCCCACGGCCATATCAATCCAATCTCTGATAATCGCTCATCAACAATTTCTTGGCATTGGGCGTGCTGCTGGATGCCTCAAGCGAAGGCAGCGAAGATAAAACTGGAAAGATCAATTCTATGGCAAAACAAATAAAAATTGGCGTGGTCGGATGCGGATATTGGGGGCCGAATCTGGTGCGTAACTTCAGGTCCCTTCCGGACTGCAGCCTGAAAATGATCTGTGACCTCAACGAGCAGCGGCTGGCGCATCTCAAGCCGTTATATCCCGAGGTTCAAGGAACGAAGGATTATTGTCACTTTTTAAACGGCGCCGGCCTTGATGCGGTGGTCATCGCCACGGCGGTGAGCATGCACTATCCCATGGCCCGGGCCAGCCTGCTGGCCGGCAAACACACCCTGATCGAGAAACCCATGGCGTGTTCCTCCGCCGAATGTCAGGAGTTGATTGCCATTGCCCAAAAGAAGGGTTTGGTGCTGATGACCGGCCACACGTTTCTCTATT
>PLZL01000434.1:15096-21868 GCA_003152145.1 Limisphaerales bacterium | reverse complement strand
ACGCAAACATCCTTGCATTCGAGCCACGAAACGTTCGCCTTCAAATCCAATGGGCCGGGCTTCAAATCGCTGGCGAGCTTAAGCGGCACGAGCAGCATCACTTCGTCGTTGTAACCGTAAGTCGTCACCTCGATGGGCGGCAGTTTTTCCGGGAGCGGCCATTGGATTTCTCCAGCGATGACTCCGGGCGGCAATTGCCATTGGATTTTTGTGGCCAGGCCGGCTGCGCCGGGATTTTTCCAGTAGGTGTGCCAGGCCGGTTCCATCTTCATGTCCACGCCGACCCAAATCGTGTCGCCGGGCTTTGCGGTGTCGGCGGACAAAATCAATTTAGCCTGCGTATGATGCGCGGCCAGCGACGAGCCGCCGAGCGACGGTAGCGAGATTTGTGCAAGCGCGTCACGGCTGCCAAACGCCGCGACGCAGGCAAAGATCACGATGAGCAGCTTTAAAACGGTTCGCACACAGTTATAGATGCCTGAAAACGGGGAATGTTGGAACTTTTTTCGGCGCGACCCAATTTGAATTTCAAACTTGCAAGCGGAGCGCGAGTTGTCCCAACTCGCAGCATCCCCGCACTGTCCAGCCGCTGCGGATTGGGGACAATCCGCGTTCCGCGCCAAATCAGGACACTGCCAAACCGGGCGGCTCTTCACTTCATCAGTCCGGACGGTCCAGCCGTCATGGCCAGGATGACGCCGGCACTTTGGTTTTTGCTGGAAAACAAATCAATGGATGTGACTTTGCTGAAAGACCGCGGATTTTTAATGGCGGTCAGGCTGAAGAGCAACGGCCGCGTTCCGTCCGGCGTGAAAGACGAGCCAACCCAGGCCACTTTGGTGTTGGGTCCGGAGGGAGGCGCCGTTCTTTTGCCAGCGGTGTTAAAGTCGATGGTGTCAACGCCGTATCGGATGGTGTTGGTCGCTGAATCACCGTCTTCGTAACGGAACACCAGATCGTAAACGGGGGTGTTTTTGGGCGATCCGTAAAAGGTGCAATGATAAACGTAGAGGGTGTCAAACTTCAGGTTCACGGCAATTCCCAAAACCTCTTCTGGAAAGACATTGCCCGCTTTCGCATTGCCTGCGCCCCAAAGATATATGATCCCATCTATCTGGAGCGGCACGTGGCGGAACACTTGAAATTCCCAGGGAATTTCCCCCCAAAAACCCGAGGCATTCTCAAGAACTGAAGCCGGCGTGCCGTAATAGCCGGTTAAATCAACGGGTGTGGCGATGTGGTTTGCCACGGCGCGTTTCCCGCCGGCAACCATCATCGAGTTTGCGATATTGTGCCGTTGAAGAAACAGCGTGACCGCGACCGACACCAGCAGCACCACGGCTCCCCACACGATTGCCTTTTTAGTCTTTGTCCACGCCATGATTTTCGAGGCTGATTTTGCCCCGGCTTTCATTGTATGCAAGTTAAAAAAGCGGCCCTTATTTCAATGTTCCAACGGCAGGGGCTTGCGCAAAGCTACCAAAGCACAAGCGGCAGGCAGAGGACTGACCCGCCCTGCCACATTATTTTACGGGTCTTTGCAGACGGCCACCATGTCGCTCCTACGGAGCTTTTGTTTTCTTCAATCACCAAACTACAAAGATGCCAGCCCTACGGGCTTTGAAAAATTGAATTCGTGTCAAAAAGTGTCTGCGCCTTTTGTGCTTTTTTGCGGCAATCGGAATCTGCGTTCAACCGCATCCTACAAATCCTGTTCACCCTGTCCAAAAGTCTTGGGCAATTGCCCCGGAGGTGTTACTGAATTTTGTGGCATGCATCATCCAACGTGCTAAATTGCTCCCGGCAAAGGAGAAAGGCTGAAATATGGACAAAACCGTGGAAATAGTTGCGCCGCACCGTGCGGCCGAATGATTCTGCCAGGCCTTTCACATTTCGATACCCACAAAGGCGAAAAGAAACCAACCAAACAAAAGTCAGGTCAACTGCTATGAAAACAAACAGCCCGTCACATCAGAGGCCGCTTCCGCGCGCCCGTTTCAACATCCTGCTCACCATTGCCACTGCCGGCCTGCTGCTCAGCGGCCTGCCCACGGACAGCCGCGCGGATATCCTCTATGTGACGATCGGATTGACCGATTCCATTCAGAAGATCATGAGTGACGGCAGCAATACGGTTTTTTCGACCAGCAATTTGAGCGGGCCGCAAGGCATTGCCTTTGACAGCTCGGGCAATCTTTACGTGGCCAATGGCGGGAATCATACCATCGAAAAATTCACGCAGGCAGGTGCGGGCTCTTTTTTTGCCGATACCGGCGCGGGCACCACCCCCACCGGCCTGGCCTTCGATGGCTCGGGCAACCTTTTCGTGTCCACCTTCACTGCGGATACGATTGAAAAATTCACCGCTGGCGGAGCGGGTTCGCCCTTTGCCTCCACGGCGGCCAACACCGGCCCTACCGGTCTGGCGTTCGATCGCGCGGGCAATCTTTTCGTAGCTTGCGCAGGCCCCAATTCGATTGAGAAGTTTACCACCGGCGGCTCCGGTTCGCCTTTTGCCGCCAGCAGCCTGGGGGTCAGTCCTTTCGGCTTGGCCTTCGACAGCCAGACCAATCTGTATGTGGCGAACGCCGCGCGCAACACGATCTACAAGTTCACGCCGGGTGGAGTCGGATCGCTCTTTGCCAACACCGGCCTGAACGAACCCACCGGTATTGCCTTCGATAGCGCGGGCAATCTCTATGCCGCAAACAGCGGAGATAGAACGATTGAAAAGTTCACGACTAATGGCGTCCCCTCGGTCTTTGCCAGCGGCTTGTCCGGCATACCGCAGTTCCTCGCCTTTACCACCGACGCCGGTCAGCCGCTGCCGCTGCTGACGCTGCAGCGGCCTTTCCTCAAAGCAAAGCAAACCGGTTCTAATATGACCATCACGATCACGGGCAACCTGTCAGGAACCGCTTATTCGGTTCTGACAACAGGTGTTCTTGGGGCAAACGCCAATTGGACGGCGATCGCCACAAATGTCACTGCCGATGCCACCGGATCGGCTGTGTTCGTGGATACCAACGCTGTTCCCAATTTTGCCAGCCGCTTTTATCGTGCCTTGGTGCAATAATGGACGGATGGATGATAATACATGCAACGGCAGAGTTTCGAGCGCACGAGAAACCCAAACTACCAGTGGGCGTCGCAACAGGGCACGGTCTCACCACATTATTTTACGGGTCTTTGCAGACGGCCACCAGACGCCGGCGTTTCCAGCATGGCCCCATTTTAATGTCCGCCATGTCCGCCGCCAAATCCCCTCCATCGTGGCGTCCATAATGACCGGAGCCGGAACCATCGCCACCGCCGCAAAAACAGAGTTTTGTTCAGAGAGAATTTACAGAATTGTGCAGAATTCTTTTTTAGAGGCCCAATGGACTCGCTCGCGCCTGCTTGCTCGGCCTAGCGGCCTTCGGCATCCGCCAAATTCCTTTTGCCACTTCCCAAGTGGCTCAAGTCGTGTCAAAATATTGCGCGAAGAGCCATTGAGATGAGCACAAAAAGCATAATTGCAGTCGTCGTCGCAGCCTTTCTGCTTGCAGCAGGATTGATCATTTACTTTCATCAGCCACCGAAGCCGGTCCGAATCCAGCAAAGGCCACGAGTCACGGAATTTGTCGGGGTGGGCATGCAACTCCGGATGGACCCGCGAGCACATGCGGTCGTCATCCAGGAGGTGGTTGCCAACACACCGGCTGCGGAGGCGGGAATCACCCGCGGCCTGATGGTCAGCAAGGTGGATGGCGTTTCGATGGAAGGCAAACCGCTTGTGGAATGTGTCAACCTCATTCGCGGGCCGGCCGGGACACCCGTGCAATTGGAATTAGTCACACCGGACGGGAGCCGGACCAATACCATGGAACTGACCCGGCGGAAATTGAAATTCTAGGAAACAAAAGCGGAAATCGGACACGGAATACACTAATTGACACGGATTGAACCCGAGCACCGATTTTGAACCGCTAATCTGCGCTAATCCACGCTGATGGCAAAAGATGGCAAAAGCTTGCAGCGACAATAAACCGACGGTCCCATGAAAAGCAAATTCCTATCATTATATGAATAGCAAACCGTCCTCGTCACTGCTGGCGATTCTCATCTGCTGCGTTGGGAGCACACGTGCGCTGGGCGCGGATGCCAGCTTACCCGGATCGAAGGACGCCGCCACGCCGGATTTTGGGCCGAACGTGCTGATATTCGATCCCTCCATGACCAACATCCAGGAGCAGTTGAACACGGTCATTGCCACGCAGCAGCGCGCCCAGTTCGGCACCAACCGCTATGCTTACCTGTTCAAGCCGGGCAAATACGAACTGGATGTGCAGATAGCCTATTACATGCATCTGATGGGCCTGGGGCGCTCGCCGGATGACGTGCAAATCACCGGCGCCGTGCGTTCCCGGTCTCCGCGCGGCGCGCTGGTCAACTTCTGGCGCGCAGTGGAGAACTTCTCGGTGGTTCCCACTATTGACACCAACAACGTGAACACCTGGGCCGTCTCCCAGGCCGCGACCATGCGGCGGGCTCACATCAAGGGCAACCTGAACCTATGGGAAAACGGATTCTCCAGCGGCGGCTATCTGGCCGACTCCAAGGTTGACGGCACGGTCACGTCTGGCTCACAGCAGCAGTGGTTTTCGCGCAACGACGAGTGGGGCAGATGGAACGGCGGAAATTGGAACATGGTCTTCGTCGGCACGATCAATCCCCCGACCGGTCAGTGGCCCGCCCGGCCCTACACCGTCGTCGAAAAGACGCCGCTGGTCCGGGAGAAGCCTTACCTCATCATTGACGCCGCCGGGAAATACGCGGTCTTCGTTCCCGCTCTCAAGACCAAGGCCACCCAAGGGACGAGCTGGTCCGGCGGAGCCACGGCGGGCACCGCACTGCCCATCAACCAGTTCTATATTGCCCGCCCGGATAAGGACACCGCCGCCACCATCAACGCCGCCTTGAGCCATGGAAAGAACTTGATCCTGACTCCCGGCATCTACCATGTGGACACCCCGATTCTGGTGACTCGTCCGAACACGGTGGTGCTGGGCTTGGGCCTGGCGACGCTGGTGCCGGACAACGGAACCCCGGCCATGGTGGTTTCCGATGTCGGTGGCGTGATGATTTGCAGCATCCTGTTTGATGCGGCGCCCACCAAGTCCCCATCGCTGCTTCAGGTTGGCGAGCCGGGCAGCAAGGCATCGCATGCCTCCAACCCGATCTTTCTCTACGACATCTTCGGCCGTGCCGGAGGATCGCAGGCGGGAGTCGTGGACACCATGGTGGTCATCAACAGCAGCGATGTTGTCGGTGACTGCTTCTGGCTGTGGCGGGCGGATCATGGCACCCGCGGAACCGTGGGCTGGGATATCAACAAGAACGAACGCGGTCTGGTCGTGAATGGCAACAATGTCACGATGTATGGCCTGTTCGTCGAGCACTGCCAGGAATACCAGACGCTTTGGAATGGCAATGGCGGCCGCGTTTACTTCTACCAATGCGAAATGCCCTACGATCCGCCCAGCCAGGACGCCTGGCGGCGTGGCGACGTGCTGGGATACGCCGGCTACAAGGTCGCCGACAATGTGACCACGCACGAGGCTTGGGGAATCGGCGTCTATGCTTACTTCCGGGGCGCGCCAATCCTGGCCGACAACGGCATCGAAGCCCCTGGCGGCGCTGGGATCAAGATGCACCACGTCTTCACCTTCCGCCTGGGTGGCAACGCGCCCATCGCCGGCATCAAGCACGTAATCAGCGGCGTTGGCGATGCCGTGACCAATACTCCTGCAGGCGTTAATCGCGGAGCATTCCAGAAGGCGTCAGTCAACGAATATCCGTGATTCTTTCGCGGAGACACACCATGCTGAAAATGCTCACCAATCGAAACCCTGACACAGATTTTGAACCGCCAATCTGCGCTAATCCACGCTGATGGCAAAAGCTTGCAGCGACAAGGACCGAGCACAAAATCTCCAGAATTCTTCCGCCGAAGTCTTTGGGATTAGCGGCGATGAGCGAAGATTAGCGGTTTCCACTTCGGAATGCAGGTTGAATCGGTAAGCACCCGTGAAATCCGTGTCAACGCCTTTGTGCTCTTTCGCGGCAAGCGAAATCGTTGTAGCGTCGAGCCTGCGGCTCGCACACCTCGGCGCACAGCGCCGACACCACATCTGCCATCACCGAATGCATCCTGCAAATCCTGCCTAACCCGTTGGAAAAGTATCACTGGGTCTGGGCTTGCCGCGATTCCTGGCCGCCTTTTCCTCCTCCTGCATTCTCAAGCCCGCAAACAGGGAGTCTTTGTTGGTGCTTCTCCGTGGCTTGTGGAGGGAAAGGATGTCAATGCGCTGGATCATTTTCGTCTTGTTCGCGCAGTAGATCAGCGCGGTTTCCTCGGTGATCAAATCCTGTTCGTAGGCTTTGATGAGGGATTGTTCGAAAGTGTGCCAGCCGGCGTTGCTGCCCGCCTCAATGATGTCGTTCAGATTGCGGTTTTCGCCTTCGCACATCAAAATGGCTTCGCGTGTGCGCAGGCTGCTGCCCATCAATTCGGTGACCAGCAGCCTTCCGCCGGAAATCGCCGGAACGAGCCGCTGGCTGACGATGAAACGGAGCGAACCCGCCAGCCGTTCACGCACGACGTTTTCCTCATCGCCGGTGAACATGCCGAGGATACGGTTGATTGTCCCGGAGGCGCTGGCGGTGTGCAGCGTGCTGAAAACCAAATGACCGGTTTCGCCGGCGTTGAGCACAATCTCCATCGTTTCGC
>PLZL01000434.1:0-15070 GCA_003152145.1 Limisphaerales bacterium | reverse complement strand
GTCACAAAGATGAGGCCGGTTTTTTCCTTGATGATCTCGTGGAACACCGGGGCCAGGTGGAGCGATTCAAAGGACGGAATCAGCGGCTTGAGGTGGCGCAACACCATGGCGTAATTGCCGTTCTGAAGGTAAATGTTGACGCGAAACCGGCAAACATTTTTCAGCGTATAACCGCAATCGCATGAGCCGCGTTCCTTTAAATCCTGCAGCAGCCGCTGGTTGTTGTTGATGATGGCCCCAGCCAGGCCCTCGATGCGTTCGCTGGTGAGCACGGGTTCAGACTGTTCGGACACAAATGGCTTTGAGCTCGCCTTCAATCTCCACCTGCAGCGGCCTGCCGGCCACGAAGAGCAGATCAGAAATTCCATCGGCGGATTGAATCATCGCCGCCAGCAACTGGTCGAGTTCTTCTTTATTCATCATAGACCTTTGAGTGTTATACTTTTGAATTTACTTGTCCATGGCGCTGCTGGCATTTGCGTGTGTCAAATCTCGTAATTGCCCGCCATGTCCTTCACGTCTGGCTTGATTTAAGCGCGCCAATTGCCATGTTGCAGGCAGCGGACGATGCCCAGCAGTTCCAGCACGGTGGTTTTGCCGCAATTCTTCCACCGCGCCAGCTCTGACAGTTGGACGCCGTGAAGATCGCCCAGCACGCGGCATCCTTTCCAGCCCAGTATGTGTTGCAGGCGCGCGGAAAGGGCAACACCGGAAAGAGCCACCGCCCGCGCCGCCGCCGGTATGACAATATAATCCGCCATGCTGCCGGTCCGGGGCAAATGCAGGCCCTTGTGGCGCCTCCATGTTTCCAGCGGGCAGACGCCTTGGAAACAAAAGCCGCAGAATTTGGGTTTCAAACCAGACAATGGTTTGAACCGCCGTCCCGTCACAGTGTCCCGCCCGTCGCGCCGTGAATTTTTCATGTGAACCTCGGTTGAGAAATGGGCGATGAGGGCATTGCCCTGTCGCCCGCATATTTTGGATGCAGGGCTTCGTGAAAATTTTTGCAATTCGTGTCAGATTTCAATTTGAACCCATTCCAGCCGGTTCAGCCGGAGGCTGGAACCCGGCCACGACGTTCGGGCGGAGCATGAAAATCAGCAGCAAGACCGGATAAATCATTCCAAAGCAACTGCCAAATGTCCCGCCGATTGCCGCGCCAATCAACACGGCGTCTTCCGGCCCCCGTTTTTGCGAGGCCTGCTCCATCAACGGCTGCATGAGGAAAATGTAATTGAGCACCATGCCGATAATGCCTGTCACAATCGTATAAATCGCGTAGCCGATGGACAAGATGCGCGCCCAGTTTTTCAATTTCAGCAGGCCGATGCCCGCCGCAATGGAAACGCCTGCGGCCAGGAAACCGAGCGGGATCGCAATTTTCATCCACACGGCGTAACCCGGACTGTTCCGCATGATTTCAAGGACGGGATTGTGCGTGGCGTTGGGAGAAATGATCATCAAGCTGATGGCGGAAAAAATGATTCCCAAGATGCCCAACGCGCCGAACACGATATTCAGCACGCCGAAGACGGTAACGGAACTGGGTCGTTGCATGATTGGCTTTCAGATGGTTGCTTTGCCGCTTGCTGACAAGCGGAAAATGTGACTGTCGTGAAATTTTGTCCAGACTATTTTAATCCAAGGCTGAAGGCCAAAGCCTGAAGGTGGGGAGTCGAAGGTCGAAAGCCGGGAGCCGGAATCAAATGCAAACATGCTTTGACAATCGCCCGGCGTTTTGGGGTCCTGGGCTGCGGCGGTTCCCGCCGCTTCAGATTTTGCTGGAAAAAACTTGTCACCTTTTCCCAATCAGCGGCATTTAACAGCAGATGCAGGAATTGGATGACATCGCTTTGCTGCGGCAATACGTGGACGACAATTCCGAAGAAGCCTTTGCCACGCTCGTCACGCGGCACATCAACAAGGTTTATTCGGTCGCGCTACGCCATACCGGCAACCCGCATCAGGCCGAGGAAATCACACAGGCCGTCTTCGTCATTCTGGCTAGGAAATCCGGTCGTTTGGGCCGGCGCGTCATCCTTTCCGGCTGGCTGTATCAAACCGCGCGGCTGACGGCGGTGACTTTTATCCGCAGCGCAATCCGGCGCGCCCGCCGTGAACAGGAGGCCCACATGCAATCCGTCTTGAACGAAAGCGAATCCGATGTCTGGAAACAGATCGCCCCGCTGCTGGACGCGGCGATGGCCGGTTTGAATGAAACCGACCGCCACGCCGTCGTGCTGCGGTTTTTTGATGGCAAAAGCATGGGCGAAATTGGCGCGGCGTTGGGCGCGAATGAAGATGCCGCCAGGCAACGCGTTGGCCGCGCGCTGGAGAAGCTGCAGAAATATTTTGCCAGACACGGCGTTCATTCGACGACCGAAACCATCGCCCAGGCGATTTCAACCCATTCCGTTCAAGCTGCGCCGGCTTTGCTGGCAAAAACCGTGACTGCCGCCGCGCTGGCCAAGGGCGCGGCAGTCAGCACTTCAACCTTGACCCTTGTAAAAGCAACCCTCATCGCCATGAAAACAAATACCACTGTCGCAACGATTGCCACCGCCGCCGCCATCATGCTCGGAACCGGCACCTATGTCGTTTATCATCTGGAAACCGCCCATGCTCCTTCCACTCCCGGCGACACGGTTCCCATTAAATTGAGCGACACGGTTCCCATCAAATTTGCCAATGACGATTTCAAAGATCCGGCAAGCAACCTTGCAGCCGCCTTGCTGAGCGGTGGCAACAAGAACAGCGACAAGTTCCTGAACGAGATTGATCCCGACACCCGGCGCACCACCAAATCCACCCCCGCCGGGCACATCAAATGCCTCGTCGCCCCGACCTCGACGGGTTCCACCGACTACCTCAAATCCCTCCCCAGCGCCTTCGAGAAAGGCCTCGCGACTTCCCGCTCCATCCGTTATTTCATCGACAAGAACTCGTCGCTCTTTGGAAAGCGCATTCGCATCAGCGGCTGGATGAAAGCCAGCGACGTCCGCAATTGGGCGGGCGCGGCCATGGTGGTCATGAACGTGGGCGGATACATCTTTGCCTATGACGGAATGTATGACCGGCCCATCCACGGCACAACCGGCTGGCAGCAAGTCGAATTTGTCACCGATATTCCCAAGGAACCCTGCCTCATTTATCTCGCGCCGACGCTTTACGGCACCGGCGAATTCTGGTGCGACGATTTTCAGATTGATGTCGTTCCCGCCGACACGCCCATTACCGATGACCGGGTTTGGAACGTCTGGAGCCAGGATCCCAATGACTATTCCGAAACCACCGATTACAAAGTGACTCACAACGGGCATCCGGCCCTCTGCATTGCCTATGTTTCGCCGGAAACTCCGCAAAAGTATTCATTCGTGTGGTGGGGACAACACAATCGCGAACCCGAAAAATTCCAAAAATACCTCGGCCATACCGTGCGCATGACCATCTGGGCCAAATCCGAAAATATCCCCGGCAACGCCGGCCTCAACTTCGAACCCAAAGGCGCCGGTGGCCAGACTCTCGCCAAGCACAGCGCGTTTGGCCGCACGCAAATCAGGGGCACCACCGATTGGGCCCAACACTCCGTCACTTGCGTGATTCCTGAAGACACCCAGGATTTCCAAACCGCCTTCTTCATCTTTGGCAGCGGCAAGCTCTGGATTGACATGGACTCCTTCAAATGCGAAATCGTCAAGTGAAGCGGACAAGGTTCATTTAACCTTGTGGCGCGGAAAGTTGTTCGAGGTTCGCGCCCTCGCGCTGCAGGAGGACGGCTTCGACCCGGGGCACATACATCTGCGTTTCCGCGGGCAGATGTTGGGCGATGGCGTCGTAGCTGTCCGCTTTGTAGCGGTCCAGAAGTTTCTGCACCGTGCCTTCACCGGCATTGTAAGCGGCCAGCGCAAGCCGCCAATCCTTGAAACGATCGTGAAGATATTTCAGATACCGGGCGGAGGCGGTCGCGCTCGGTTCCGGTTGATAACGCTGGTCGCGNNGGCCACAGGGATAGGCCGAACCGTTTGGCCGTGGCCGGCATCAATTGAAACAATCCCGCGGCTCCAGCCGGACTCAACGCGCGACGGTCAAACGATGATTCCACTTCCGCCACCCAGACCAGTTCCGGCGCAATCCTTTGGGCGGTAAAAATCGGCTTCAACTCCGGCACATATTCGTTTGCCAGAGCCGGCCAGGGAGAAACGGAAACTTTTTTCACCCATAGCTCGCGTTCCTTTTGCGGCGGGGGATTGGGAACAGGCTGGGGCGGCTGGTTGGTTTGAACTGCCGGCGGCGAGATCGCCAGCCGGATTTCGTCCGCGACATCGAGGTAATCCATCCGCGCCTTCAGCCACGCGGCGTAGGGCTGTGTTTCCTCGCGACTTTCCAGCAACGGCAGGATGGCTTGGGCCGTCTGCCGCAGCGCCGCAATATCCACCACGTAGTCGCCTTGAAAACGCTGCTGCGCTTCGCGGAAAAATTGCCGCACCGCGCGGTCGTCCACCTCGGGAAGCGCGTTGAGAACGTTCGTGTCGAGATTTTCCTGCGCCCATTGTTGCGCGCCCTGGATGATGTCCGGCATGGTGACCGTGTCGTCCTGCGCCCAGGCAACCAGTGAACTTGCCAGCAGCAACGCGAACACGCACCGGGTAACATTCATGTTGGAAATGGAATCAAGGCAGCTTCAATTTCTCGCCGGCGCCCAGATTCCCCTGCGCCTCCTCAATCAATTCCCGGATGCGCCGCGCGTCGGCCTTTCTGTGTCCATGACTCGCCAGCGGGTCGGTGCCGCCGGTGGATTCAATCAAAATGTCCGCCCAGATGATTCCCGTCTTGATGTGGACGGAAGCGACCTTGGTGATGCTGATGCTCATTTCGTCGCGGCTGAACCACGAGCGTTTGTGGCGGACAACCGCCTGGTCCGTCACCTCGATGACGGTGGGGAACAGGAAATTCCCGTGCGTCCACCGGCTTGCCTTGAATGTCTCCGATGTCATGGAGACAACTGTCATTCAGAAAGGCGGTTTAAGCAACTCTTTGGTGGTGTCCTAATTGTTGTAGCGGCGCTGCAACAAATTCAAGTCTTTCGGGCCGGCGGCAACTGTAGTGTCGCCGCTCCATTCGCCTGAGCCCGGATCAATTTGGCCGCCGCCGCGTGTGCAAACACCACGTCCGGGTCCCGTTGCAACGCTTCGTCGTAATGCTGCGAAAATCCCTCACCGCTCACTGCCGGCGTCAGCAGCGCTTTGGCCTCCACCACCAGCGCATCCACCCCCGCCGATGTCAACGGCTCCTTCGCATCCAGCATTTCATCCATCGCGATGATGAGCTGTGACACCGGGCGCAACCAAGCGAACCACGGGTCGGTCGTGAGCAGTTGCAGGAACTGATACGGCGACCCGATTTTGCCGAAAGCCTGTTCATAGCCGACGCGATCCGATTCCAGCAACGCCTTGTGCAAGCGGAGGATCGCCTCGCGCAATTCCGTCAAGCGTTGCCGCACACCCTCGCGCTCCGTGTTTGATTGGACTGATGTTCCATTTTTCACATTGCATTGTAACACATAACGCAACTCCTGCGCGCAAACATTTTGGATTGCAGATCAAGACGATGCCCGCCGATTATCTCTGCCGCCAAAAAAGGATTGGAAAGAAACCGCGGCATTGGCGAAGATGTCTTTATGGCAGAGAACAAAAATGGCGCCGGCCCGGTTCCCTCCGTCGAGGAAATCCAGAAGGCGTGGCTCGACCTGACCTTGAAGGTGCGGCAACTGGACGCCGAGCTGACGGCGGTGGAGCAGGAGAACAAGGCGCTGCGTTCCCTGCTGGAGCGGATTGTCGAGCACCGCCAGAAATCCCACGCAGAAATGGTCAGCATTCTCACCAGCCTCGTGACCAAGCTGCCCATCAACGACATCGGCGTCATCGTTTCCCGGCTGGTGGAACACAACGCGCATGTCAATGAAGTCTGCGCGGCGCTGGCCAAGGGCAAATTGGATGACAATCAGCTTCAGCCCGTGATTTTGAAGGTCCTCGAACGGACCAAGAGCGAACTCGCCGCCGCCCTGAAATCCGCCGTCGAGGAATTGATCAAACTGGAAGCGCCCTTCGAGGCCGGGTTGCTACAGTCCTTGATTGAGAAGCCGGACAACTTCCATTCCCCGGCGTTTGTCCGCGCCAACCGCGCCTTTGTGAAGGGCCAGGTGCCGCGCGAGCGCATCGTCAAGGAGTTCGGCGAGGAGGCGCTGATCTTCTTCAAGGATATAACGACCGACCCGAAGCTCAATCCGCACCCGAAGCCGGAGGAAATCATGCTGGCGTTCCAGCATGATTTCGAGAAGCTACTCAAGCAAAATCCCAATGCCGTTTCCGCCAGACGAAATGATCTCACGGCGTTACACAAGAAAGTCCAGGCGAGCCGGGTTGCCACCGAACCGGCGCGCGCGCAAAAGAACGCCTTCCTGCAGTTTTGCTTCGCCGGCGAATTGTTGCATTACTATCAAAACCAGAGCACGGAATCGCCGGACGTGGTCTTCGCGCAGCGCCTGCCTCCGCTGGTTGAACAACTCGTCATCACCGGCGAGCTCGACCCGCTCGATGAAAAACTCGTCAAGCAGGCCGAAGACCTGCTGGCCTTCATCATCAAGCCCGACCATCGCCACGCCGTCGTCAACAACATGGGCAAGGCCGGCGGCTTGGCACGCACGTTGCGATTTGTGCTTGCCTTCCGCGCGGAAAAGCTCACGGAACTGGACACCGTGACGCTGGATTTGCTCAAGCACATGATTTCCGCCGGGAGAGTTCCCAAGACCGGGGCGCTTTTGCCCATCCTGCGCCTGATTCCGCAGGACATGCAAATTGTCATCGTCCGCGCCATCGTCGTCACGGAACGATTGCGCCGGGAAGACGCCGAAGCCCTCGGCAAGGCCATCGCCAGGGAACTCGGCTTGAAGGACCTCGAAGACCGGTTGAACGCCAGGTCCATTGTTTCGCCGGAACAGGAACGGAAGATGGCGTGGGTCTTCATCGAAGACCTCATCGCCAGCCGTGCCACGCCCGGCGACATCGCCGCGGCCATCCGCAACCGGCTGCATGCCCGATACGACGCCGACGAAGTCAAACAAAGCTGGCTGACCCTCACGGGAACCGATCCCATGTCATTCGTCCGTATCTTTTGCCTGCTGCCCTATCTCCCGGATGGCAAGACCGACCTCACCATCCGGCCCGTTCTTGAATCCTATGTTCAGCGGCTGCTGCACGAAAAATATGCCGCCACCTACACCAAGGTCCTGACCACGCTACGAAACATGTTCAAGGCCAGGGCCGACGGCCCCGCGCTGGTGAACTTCATCGCGCTCGTCAAATGGATTGACCCCGAAGCCGCCGCCAAGCTTGCCAAGGACATCGGAATGCCAGCGTGACTGTAGCGGCGCTCTGTGTGCGTCGTCATCTTTGAATATTGCGTCGGTCATGGACCGCCGCTACAAGTTATTTATTTCAAAAAATCGCGCTGGAGGACGTGCATCAGGTCGTTCACGGCCAGCATCAATTCGCCGGGCGCCTCGCCGGTGTCTTCATCAGCGGACAAATCAACCGGTTTGGACATCATCCGGCTGTAACGTTTGGTCAAAGCCAGTTGTTCATCATTATCGCCCAGGCGGCGAAGCAGCCGGCGCACTTTTTCCACGAGCTTTTTCGCATCAGCAATGCATTTCAAGGCGGCGGGCGCGGGCATCTCTTCGGACTGGACGCGTTTGAGCAGGCCACATTCAAACGTCCGGCAGCGTTTGGGTCGGTCGGCGTAAATCCGGCAGAGCTTTTCGTCGAAACAGCGGCACGGCTGGACGAACGCGCGCTTCATTCCCTTCTTTTTGAGCGCCATTCCAAGGTCAATCAATCGCCCGGCGTTGTCGCCCTTCTGCAATTCCACGTCGGCGAACAACACGCCGTTGCAGCACAGACCGCAATTCGGGCAAAGCTGTTCAATGTTGTTCATGGCAGCGTAGCGGCTTTCGGCAGANNGCTACGACAAGTCGGACATTTTTCAAAGATTTCAAATTTTTCATCGCCAGAAATGTTTCGGGTATTTGCGCGCCAGCTCGGATTTTATCCTCGGATAATGTTCGCGCCAGAAGCTTGGCATATCCTGCGTCACTTGAATCGGCTTCATCCCCGGCGTCAGGATGTGAACGGTCACAGGCACGCGACCCATCGCAATCTTCGGTGTCTGGTTCACATCGTAAAGCTCCTGTATCCGCAGCGAAATGAAGGGCGATTTGCCTTTTTCATAAACCACCTTCGGCGTCCGGTCGTTGGGCAGTGACAATCTCTCCGGCGCGTGCTGGTCGAGCAATTCCTTTTGCGCCGATGAGAGCCACGACATGACGACGGGCTTCACTTCGCGCTCCTTGATGTCCTTGTAACCTACCGCGCCAAGGCAAAGCTGGCCGATGACGTGCGTCTTGTCGTCGTCAGTGAAAGGCGGCAACTGCAATTCGGGACAATTCGCGCACAGAAAATCCAGCCGCGCGAGCCATTGCTCGACGGAATGATCCCAATTGGGCAGCGGCAACCGTCCGGCGATGATTTCGTCGGCCAGAATTCTAGCCGCGGCGTCGGCAGGAGGCGGGTCAACGCGTTTGGCGGACAGCGCAAGCCCGCGAAACTTCAACAACTCGGCGGCCACCACGCGCTTCTGCTGCGCATCGAATTGCACGCGCAGGGCGGATTCGATGTCGCCGGGGAAAAACTCGCGCAGCCAGGCGGAATCAATCGCCGTGGCGAGCGAAAGAATCGTGTTCACTTCCCGGCCCTCCACTTCCCGGACTTCCGCGACCACGATGAGTTTGCTGTGGCTGACTGCGCTTTCGTGGGCGAGCACGCCGCGCCGGTTGTGGACGAGTTCGCACCGCAAAGTGCCTTGGTCCAGCCGCCGCGCCACGCGGTCGCTGAAACCGATGAGGATGCACTTCTGCAAAGCCTCGTCCTTCACCTCGCGGGGTTTGGTGTCGAGGCCCTCGCTCTTGGCGATGCGCAGGAATTGTTCCAGCAACGGGCCGACCTGCCTGGCCGTGACGGCATGAATGCCGAGCTTGCGGCAGGCATCGAGGCGGAACTGATTTTGCGCGGCATAATTCCACGCGCGCATGAGTATCCAGAAGTCGGACGTGGCCTTTTCGCCAAGCAAATCCTCACGGAACTCGTTGGTGGTCTTGTCCACGTTGCGCAANNGCGGCCAGCAGCATCCGCGCGTAACGCGGATGCAACGGAAAGGCCAGCATCTTGCGGCCAACTTCAGTTATGACCGTAGGACAGGCTTCCAGCCTGTCTCCATTTTTCTTTTCCTGTTCCGCTTGAGCGGGAAATTGATTGGAGACAGGCGCGACGCCTGTCCTACGTTGAAGCGCCCCCAAGTCCAACAACAATTCCTCCGCGTGAGTGAGGGAAATTTCGTCGGGTTTCTCCAGCCAGCGGAATTTTCTCAAATCCTCCACGCCGGCGGCCTTGAGCGTGAGCACGACCTCGGCCAGGTCGAGCCGCTTGATTTCTGGCAATTCCTGCACGGGGCGATGCGAATGTTCCTCCCTCGACCAAAGCCTCATGCAAACGCCTGGCGCGGTGCGGCCCGCTCGACCCGCGCGCTGGTCGGCGTTCGCCTGCGAGATTTTATCAATCAACAGCGTGTTGATGCCGCGGTTGGCATCGTAGCGGGGAATCCGAGCCAACCCGGAGTCAATCACCAACCGCACGCCGTCAATCGTCAGCGAGGTTTCGGCGACATTGGTGGCGACGACGACCTTGCATTGGTCGTAGCGGGCGACCGCCGCATCCTGTGCCCTTGGCTCAAGTTCGCCGTGAAGCGGCAACAAAATGAAACCTTTCGACCCCGGCGCGTGGCGGATGGCTTCAAGCGTCTGGGAAATTTCAAATCCACCCGGCATGAAGACCAACACGTCGCCTTCGCCGCTGGAATTGACGTAATAGCTGAACGCTTCGGCGGCCTGTTCCCAGACAGGGCGCTTGTCGTTGTAACTCGGCTGCGCGGCGTAGGTGATTTCGACCGGATAAACCCGGCCTTCGGACGAAAGAACGGAGCAGCCAAACGTAGGACAGGCTTCCAGCCTGTCTCCAACTTTCTGTCCCGCTTGAGCGGCATTTTGATTAGAGACAGGCGAGACGCCTGTCCCACTTTGATTTAGATATTTTTCTAATTCCGCCGCATTCAACGTCGCGGACATGACGACGAGGCTCAAATCCGACCGGTGTTGTTCCTGCAAATCGAGCGCGCGGGCCAATGTGATGTCGCCGTAAAGATGCCGCTCGTGAAATTCGTCAAAGATGAGAATGGAGACGCCCTTCAACTGCGGGTCGTCAATCATTTGCCGCAAGAGGACGCCCTCGGTGACGAAGCGGATTTTGGTTTTCGCCGAGGTGACATTCTCAAAACGGATCTGGTAGCCAACCTCGTCCCCAAGTTTGACGCCCAGTTCCTGCGCGACGCGCGCGGCAAGCAAGCGGGTAGCCAATCGGCGCGGCTGGAGAATCACCACCTGACCATGCCCAAGCATTCCGTGCCGCAAAAGCATCTGCGGCACCTGGGTGGATTTGCCGGAACCGGTGGGCGCAGACAAAATCAGCCGGCGGTCGGATTTCAACCGCGCGATGAGGTCGCGCTCGATGTCGTAAATGGGCAAACGGTCGGCCATGAACACGCGTAGCGTAGCGGTTTGCGCGCGGTAAGAAAAGAACGGTTGCGCCCCCTCGTAGCAACCGATGTGAGTCGGCTCCAACCTCCGCAGGTGTGGTTGCCTCCTACGGAATCATCTCTGATAAAAAGGAAATCGCACCCTTAATATCTTGCCTGTGCGGATGCTTTCGCGTCGGAGTCGGAAGATTCAGATAGGCGAAAGGATTGGAAGGAAATTTTTTCCCATCACTTTGCTTCTTAAACAGCCAATACCGAATCCCGTCCGAGACAACTAATATTTTATAGTTTGGATATTGATCTGCGTATCTCTCGGCCTGCTCCTTGGCATTGGCTAACCCATTCCACAACCGCTTTGTCTCAATGATAATGCAAGGTTTGCTCTGCTTTGAGTATGGTTTGTTGAAAAGCGCAACATCCGTATGCTCCCACTCAATCTTCACCCTCACCTCCGGTTTATCCCACCCCAACGACATTATTAGTGGCACAATCAGGACGGTTCGTATTTCGTGTTCGCTTGCTTCTTCATCTGCGTAATCGGATTCATATAGTTCCGCCAGTTTCTGAAGATGCCGGATTTTACCTGCTATCTGCTTCGGTAATCTCTTGGCCTTGAGCCAATCAAGAAGGTCCTCGCGGTTAAGTGTTTTGGGATTGCGTGGGATTTCTTCCCACTTCGTAAACTTCTTCTCTTTGTTTTCATTCCAAAGGCTGTCCACTTTGCCACAGGCTTCAATCATGCGGCAAAACCTTGCCGGCGTGAGGCTATTGATCCATTTTTTCTTGCTTAGCTTCTTCCATTTTACACGACGGCAATGCCGAAGGTCGAAACCGTCCACATCAGAGAAAACTTCCCTGAATTCATATTCTTTTTCGATCTTACCAACCGCAATTGCTTTCTTGCCGCGCTTCAGCACTACACGCTCCCCTATTTTGGCATCGTGGAAATGTCGAATAAACTGAGCCGTGGTTTTATTCTTGGAAGCGTGACAATTTTTGTATTCTTCCGTGCCCTCTTCATTTGCCTTGCGATAGTCGCCCAACCAGCCGCCGCCGATGAGCATCACACCATATTTCAAAAAATCCTTCCAATATTCCCGTTCGTCATCACCGGCTGCAACTTGCCAGACGTCCTCGGTCGCATCCTCATGATTTGTTTTATTCATTTCCCGTTCATTCAAATTCGAGTAAATCGCCTCTTGCCCCGGTCATCCATCACAAAATGAATTCAGGAAATCGTGTTTTCTTACACCAGCATCCAGCCGGGCTTGATGTCCTCGTCGAGGTCCGTGACGGAAACTTTTTGCGCCAATTTTCGTTCGGCCAGAATGCCAATCATAGCAGCGTTGTCGGTGCAAAGGGATTGTTCCGCGAGGTGAAGCGTGAAGCCGTTTTTTTTGCAGGCCAGCGCAAGTTCGTTGCGCAAGGCGCGGTTGCAAATGACGCCGCCGGACGCGGTGATGCAGCGGACACCGTTTCTTCTGGCCGCGCGGATGGTTTTGGCAACAAGCACTTCCACGATGGCGGCCTGAATGCTGGCGCAGAGGTCGCGGATTTTTTGCGAATCATCCAGCAACGCCGGGTTGTCCCGCAAAAAATAGCGGACGGAGGTCTTCAGCCCGCTGAAACTGAAGTCGTCGCTGGCGTCGTGAAGCAACGGGCGCGGAAAGTCGAACGCCCTGGGATTCCCCGACTCGGACAGCCGGTCCATTTCCGGCCCGGCGGGATACGCGAGGCCCATCATCTTGCCGGTTTTGTCGAAACATTCGCCTGCGGCATCGTCCACCGTCGAGCCGAGAACGCGGTGTTTCAATTCGCTTTCCACCAAAACCAAAAGGGTGTGCCCGCCGCTGACGATGAGCGAGACGTTCGGCTGAAACTCTGAAAAATCGGAACGCCGGGCACCGTCTCGGCAAGCGGTGGGTGACTCTGTCATCGAGCCGAGACTGTGCTCGGCGCTCCGTTCAGAGACAATCCACGGCGAATACAAATGCGCCTCGTGATGATGAATGCCGATGAACGGCTTGCGCAAGGCGAACGCGACGGCTTGCGCGGCCTTGAAACCGACCAGTAATGCGGTCGGCAAACCCGGCCCTTGCGTGGCGGCAACCGCATCAAGTTGTTCCACTTTGATACCCGCTTCGCTCAAGGCAGTCCTGGCGACGGGCAAAAGATTCTTCAGATGCTCGCGCGCAGCGAGTTCCGGCACCACGCCGCCGTATTCGGCGTGCAATGCAATCTGGGACGAAATGGTGTTGGACAGAATCCTCCCGTCGCGCACCACGGCGGCGCTGGTTTCATCGCAGGAAGTTTCAATGGCAAGAATCGTCATGTTTAATCGTAGCGGCGTGTCGGCAGACCGCCGCATTTCTTCGGAAAATTGAACGGTCCGGCTTTCTGCCGAAAGCCGCCACGCCTGTTTGGCAGACGTCTCATTTTATTTCGTCACCATTTTCACCGGCGAGTTTTCGAGCTGGTCGTAGAGCATGATGCCCTTGAGCAAATCCTCGGCGCGCTCGAGCTGCACGTCCTGAATTTGCGTGGCGCGGACGCGATTGGTCGCGTCCAGCGCCTCAAGTCCGCCGGGCAAGCGCGTGAGGAGGAGCGCGGCCTCCTGTTCCTCGGTCATCTGGACAACAATGTCCGGTTCGATGCCATGCTCATGAATGACTCGGTGGCTGGGCGTGTAATATTTGGCGACGGTCAGCTTGAGCGCTCCAACGTTGTCGATCGGAAAGATGCTCTGGACGGAGCCTTTGCCGAAGGTTTTCTCGCCGAGAACCACCGCGCGGTGCAAATCCTGCAGACAGCCGGTGACGATTTCCGACGCGCTGGCGCTGCCGAGGTCAACGAGGATGACCATTGGCATTCCCTTCAACTCATCGCCGCGGCCGTTGGCTCGCCGGACTGAATTCTGGCCCGGATTGCGGCCTTCGGTGGAAACCACCAACTGGCCGCGCGGAAGGAATTTCTGGCAGACATCCACCGCCTCGTCGAGCAAACCGCCGGGATTCAGACGCAAATCCAGAATCAACGCCTTCAGTCCCTGCGTCTTGAGCTTACCGAGCGCGGCTTCGAGTTCGTCGCCGGTCCGGTCGCCAAATTCCGTGATGCGGATATAGCCGATGCCGTCCGCGCCGAGCGGAAATTCCTTTTTGCCATTGATGTCCTTGATCATGTCCATCTGGATGATGGCGCGCGTGAGCGTGAACCTCTTTTCCTCGCCGTTCGCGGGACGCTGGATGGACACCGTCACCTGCGTGCCCGGGTCGCCGCGAAGCTTCTTTACCACCTCGCCGAGCGGCAATCTTTCCACGCTCCTGCCCTCCACTTTCACGATGCGGTCGCCGGTCAAAATACCCGCGCGGGATCCCGGCGAGTCTTCCATCGGCGCGACAACGGTGACGTATCCGTCCCTCATCGAAACCACCAGGCCGAGTCCGCCAAACTGTCCCTCCGTGTCGTCCTGCAACTGCTGGTAATCCCGCGCGTCAAGGAATTCGCTGTGCGGGTCGAGCGAGCCGATCATGCCCTTGATGGCCGCGTCCGTCAGGTTGCGATAGGTCAGGTTCGTGCCGTCCACATATTCCGCGCGGACCTTTTGCAGCACGGTGGCAAACAAATCCAGGTTCGCGTCCATCGAATCCTTCTGCTCCGCCGCGCGCGCCGAGTTCAAATAAATCGCCGCGCCGAGGATCAGGTTCAACAAAAGCCCCGCCGCCGCCACGCCAAAAATCAAACGTCGTTTCATAATCGGAAAATCTTAACGCAAAGACGCAAAAAACGCAAAGACGCAAGGAATCCGACAGTGTGCTAATTTCAAATCTGCGGGGGTGACAGCACCGCCGCCCAAACAGGAGACCTCCAAGAATTCAAATTCCATTTTTCTTTGCGCACTCCGCGTCTTTGCGTTTTTGCGTTAAATGCTTCGCAGCAACATTTCAATCAGCGGCAAATCGCCCGGCACGGTGACCTTGGGATTGGGTGCCACGCGCGAGACAAGCCGGACCGGCTGGCCGATCAACTCGCACGCCGCCGTGTCATCCGTGAAAACCAGCTTTTTTTGCCGGGCCGCCGAAATCGCGCGACGGATGACCCCAACGCGAAATGTCTGCGGTGTCTGCACCGCCCATAACTTGGAACGATCCAGCGTCCGCCGAATCAATTTCCCATCCGGGGATTCCTTGATGGTGTCCGTCACCGGCTGCGCCGCGACCGCCGCGCCGGTTTCCTCCGCGTGTTTTACGGTCGCCGCTATCAATTCCTCGCTCACACAGGGCCGCGCCGCATCGTGAATGGCAACGACCTCCGCGGCCGCCGACAGCGCCTCCAAACCGTTCCAGACCGAGTCCTGCCGCTCCGCGCCGCC
>PLZL01000007.1 GCA_003152145.1 Limisphaerales bacterium | reverse complement strand
GCTTAGTAAAAGCATGGCCGAACTGAAGGAGATAGTTTCCAGAATTTCACAGGAAGATCACGCAACATTCAATCAATCCATGACCAATACAAACTACAAAGAAAGGAAAATGCAACAATGAAAACTCGCATACTACAAACACTCATCGTCCTGGCCCTGCTTGCCGGCTCGCAAAAGGCCTTCAGCTTGAGCACCGGTTTTACCTATCAAGGACGGCTCAATGACATAGGCGGCCCTGCTAATGGCACTTATGACCTGACGTTCTCGGTTTTTGACGTGAGNNGCCTGTTCACCATCACGTTGGACTTTGGCAACACAGTCTTTAACGGCAATGACCTCTGGCTGGAGATTGGCGTGCGCACTAATGGCGGCGGAGCATTCACGGCGTTGAGTCCGCGCCGTCAGCAACTCACGACGGTGCCTTATGCGACTTATTCGCTGGCTGCTGGTGTTGCCAATAGCATTGCCTCAACGACAGTTGTGCAAGGCCAAAGCCTCAACATTGGCACGAATAACACCTTAAATGGGATTTATTCAACCATAACCGGTGGCAGCGGCAATAGCATTAGCGGCACAGCTTCAACAGTCAGTGGTGGCAATGGAAACAACGTCATTGGCTCAGATGATTCTATCGGCGGAGGAATAGCAAACTTAGTCAGTAGTGAAGAAGCGACGATCGGCGGGGGTTATCATAATCAAGTCAATGGTGACTATGGAACCGTCGCGGGAGGCGAATTCAATACTGNNGCACGGGGTGACCACAGCACGGTTGCAGGGGGTGCATGGAATCTTGCCAGCGGCACGCATTCTTTTGTTGGCGGCGGATCAAACAATGTTGCCGCGAGCGATGAAGATGTGGTTGTGGGGGGCATTAACAATAGCGTCTCTGGTGACCCAGCCTTTATCGGTGCCGGAGTGGGTAATAAAGTCGGCATTTTTAACGGAATTGGATTTAGTGGCATAGCGTTGAATAGTTGGATAGTTGCTGGCGTGTCAAATACAGTATTCGCAAATAATTCCGGGATCGGCGGCGGAGCTTATAATTTGATTCAGAGTAACGCCAACTACTCTTTTATTGGCGGTGGGCAGGCAAACTTCATTGTTGCGCCAACCAATGGTTCCGGCACGAACTTGTCGCCCAAACTGGCGGCATGGTCAACCATTCCTGGCGGGTATTCCAATTCGGTGACCGGCTCTTACGCGCTGGCGGCGGGCCGTCGGGCCAAGGCGAATTACGACGGAAATTTTGTGTGGGCGGATTCACAAGACGCCGACTTCCCTTCATCGTCCATAAACCAGTTCCTGATTCGCGCCGCCTTTGGAGTAGGCATCAACAAAACCAATCCCGTTTGCGCGCTGGATGTGGCCGGCACAATTCAGGGCACTTATGTTCAAGGCACATCCGGCCTCTCTGGAACCAGCACCAGCGGCAATGGCGTTTATGGCTATAGCACGTCAGGGACCGCAATCCGCGGCGTTTCTGATGCGACGAGTTTCGGTCAATACGGGGTTTATGGCTACGGCCCCGATGGTGTCTATGGCGTTGATAGTCTCGGCGACGGAGCCGGGGTGGATGGGGAAAGCACTGGGGGTGATGGTGTCTTCGGAAGAAGCACCAGCGGTTTTGGGGTGTATGGAACCAGCACCAGTGGCAATGGCGTTTATGGAGGCAGCACCATTATGGCTGGCGTCGCCGGGGTGAGTTCCAGCGGCAGCGGCGTGCATGGCATCAGCACCACCAGCAGCGGTGTCATCGGCGACAGCACCAGCGGCAATGGTGTTAATGGAAATAGTTCCAGCGGATACGGCGTTTATGGATTAAGCTCAAGCGGCACAGCCATTTTCGGACAAAGTTACGGCAATACTAGCAACCCACAATTATTGATTAATCAGGAAAATTCTTCTGATTTCTGCCGCCTGCGTATGGGTGTTTCAGCTGGAGGGACATGGGATATCACAGTCTTAAATGGTGCGAACCCAAATCTTCGTTTTATGTCACACAATGTTGACTTGGTCGAGATGGACGCCGCTGGGAATGTTTACGCGAACACTTTCAACCCGGGTAGCGATCGGAACTCGAAACAGGATTTTTACCCCGTAAATTGCCGTAAGATCCTAGAGCAAGTAGTCGCCATTCCTATTCAAAAGTGGGAATACAAAAAAGACCCAGCCACCAAACATATAGGCGCGATGGCTCAGGATTTTTATGCCGCATTTAATGTCGGCACGGATGATAAGCATATTGCCACCGTGGATGCTGATGGTGTAGCATTGGCGGCAATTCAGGGGTTGAACCAGAAGCTCGATGAAAAGGACTCGGAGATTCAAGACCTCAAAAAAACCATGAATGAATTGAAAACGATGGTTCAATCTCTCGCAGAAAAGAAATAAGGCATTTATGAAAACATTTATTTTGTGTTTCAGTCTGTTGATTCCGTCGCTTGGATTCGCCCAGCAATACTCAATTGACTGGTATAAAGTCTCCGGCGGCGGCGGCACCAGCACGGGCGGCGTTTATTCCGTCAGCGGCACCATCGGCCAGCCGGATGCCGGTGGACCGATGACCGGCGACAATTATTCACTCACCGGCGGATTTTGGAGTCTTATCTCCATTGTGCAAACGTCAGGCTCTCCATTGTTGACCATCCAATGGATCAACCCAACGACTGTCAAGGTTTCCTGGCCTTCGCCCTCAACTGACTTTGTGTTGCAGCAAAACAACGATCTTAAGACGGCCAACTGGATCAATTATTCCGGCACGGTCAACGACGACGGCACGACCAAAAGCGTCACCATCAGTCCGCCATCCGGCACATTGTTCTTTCGATTGAAGAAATAAATAAACCGCCAACAAATTCCAAACCATACAAGGAAAATCCATGAAAACCAAATCCATGCTAAAACTCTTCGCAGGGTTGCTACTGCTCTCAACTATAAGCCCTCAACTCTCATCTGCGCTGGCCCAAGGCACGGCGTTCACCTACCAAGGCCGTCTTTTCGACAACGGGCTTCCGGCTACAAATATTTACGACCTTAGCATCGCTCTTTGCAGCACAGCCAACGCACCGGGCGGTCAAATCGGATCTCCCGTTGTTCTGGCCGACGTGCCAGTCACTAATGGGCTGTTTACCGTGACTTTGAACAATGCTTCGGAGTTTGGCGCAAATGTTTTTGATGGCACAGCCCGCTGGTTGGAAATAAGCGTTCGCCCCGGATTGAGCACAGGTGCTTACACCGCGCTTTCTCCCCGACAATCACTACAGCCCACTCCCTTGCGATTTACTCAGGTAACGCCGCCACCTTGGGGGGACAGTCTGCAACTGCCTATGTGGCCAAGGCAGGGGACACAATGACCGGCACACTCAATCTCCCACCAAATGGATTGATGGTCGGAGACAGCGCTGACCTGCTCTACGATCTTGTTGTTTTAAACCACAATGTCGGAATCGGAACGGCGGGTCCCGGGGCGCTGTTGGACGTTGCAGGGAATGGGGTGTTAGGCTCGACATATCAGCAGCTCATCCAAGGCGTCGGTTCCACTCTGGCATTGGGAGCTAACTCGACCGCCGCCGAAGTCCAATCCAAAGGCAGCGGCGTGCCACTGTTCCTTAACCATGATGGCAACAATGTAGTCCTCGTCGATGCTGGCGCTGGTAACGTCGGCATCGGGACGGCCTCGCCGCATGTGCCATTAGAAATAGATTCTCCCTTGTCAGATGTGAGCGGTCAAGAATTTCTGAGGTTCGCTTTCGGGCCAAGCGACTATAATTCTATTTCATCATTTTTTAATGGCAACCCCGGAAGTAGCAGTATGGCATTTAATGTTGAGTATGCGTCGGGTGACATTAGGCCTGTGATGACATTAGGAGGAAGTGGCAACGTCGGCATCGGCACGACTGCTCCTGGCGGCAAACTTCACGTCTTCGGTAATTCGGCTCCTGGTAGCAACATTCCCGCAGACACGACCGTGTTGGCAACTGGCGATGGGTTCAATAATCGCCTTATGTCGGCAAATGGCAATCAAGCTGTGTATCTTTCCATGTATAACGACGTTCAAGGCGAGTATGGCGAGTTATCCACCTTCGACTTCGGCACGGGACAAGGACTGGAATTAAAACTCAACGCCAACGGCGGAACGGTGAGTGTGCCGGTATTGGAAATCCGGGGTGGTTCAGATTTGGCTGAACCGTTTCAAATGTCGGGCAAAGACATCCCAAAAGGCTCATTGGTTATCATTGATGAACACAATCCCGGCCAACTCAGGATGAGTGACCATGCCTACGACACGCAGGTGGCCGGCATCGTCAGCGGCGCCAATGGCATCAATCCCGGCATCAGTTTGCACCAGGATGGTGCTTTGGCGGGCGGCGAGAACGTAGCGTTGAGCGGTCGTGTCTATGCGCTGGCCGACGCCTCTTTTGGTGCCATCAAGCC
>PLZL01000183.1 GCA_003152145.1 Limisphaerales bacterium | reverse complement strand
CCTGCCGCCGAAAGCGCGCGCGTATGTGAAGGCGATTGCGGAACTGACGAATGCTAAATTGTTCATCGCGTCCATCGGGCCGACGCGTGAGCAGACGATTTTTGTTTAACGGCAAAGGCATGGCGCAAAGCAAAGATTTAGCAGCCAAAGATTATTTTGACTTTGGTGCGGTGATGCAATAGCATCAGATGCATGAGAACAACTTTGGACATTGAAGACGACATGCTGCAAGCCGCCAAAGAACTGGCTCAACGCGAAGGCGGCACGGCGGGCCAGGTTATTTCCACTTTGGCGCGACGCGGTCTGGCCGGTCCGCCAACGAAGCCAAAAAAATCTTCCGGCACGCGCGGCGGTGTCCCGTTGCTGCCCTCGCGCGGCGAAGTGGTGACGCTCGAGCGCATCCAGAATTTGATGAATCAGGAAGGGGTTTGAGCCATGCGCGCCTTGCTGGACGTGAACGTCATCATCGCGCTGCTGGATCCCGACCACGCTTTTCACGAACGCGCCCATGCGTGGTGGGCGGCGAATATTAAACGCGGCTGGGCGAGTTGTCCACTCACGGAAAATGGCGTGGTCCGCATCATGTCCAATCCCGGCTACAGCCAGAAGACGCGGTTCACGCCGGGTGATTTGATTGATCGGTTGCGGAAATTTGCCAGGCAAAGCAATCACGAATTCTGGCCTGACAAAATTTCTTTGCGCGATGAAAAAATCTTCGCCGTGGAGCGCATCCACAGTTCGCGCCAGCTCACCGATCTTTATTTATTGGCGCTGGCGGTTGAGCATCATGGACGGCTGGTGACTTTTGATCATGGAATTCCACTTTCCGGTGTGCATAACGCCAAGGCTGCGAATTTGTGTGCTGCATGATTCTTTGCGCCGCAGCGCAAAGAATTATTTTTCAGTTTTGAAATCGGCGCATTCCGCCTTCGCCTTGCTACGGCGCGGCAGGCCGCGTAATCTGCGGACAAGCAAGATGAGTTCCGCCACTTCACATTTGAGTGCCGAAGGGCGTGCGTCATTGCCCCAGCATGTCGCCGTCATCATGGACGGCAACGGCCGTTGGGCGAAGCAGCACGGCTTGCCACGTGTCGAGGGACACCGGCGCGGCGCGGATTCAGCGCGCGAAATCATCCGCATCGCCGGCGAACTCGGCATCAAATATCTCACGCTCTACGCCTTCTCCGCCGAGAATTGGAACCGGCCCAAGGATGAAGTGGATGCGTTGATGAAATATCTCATCCACTATCTCAAGACCGAAACGCCGGAGCTGAACAAGAACAATGTCCGCCTCGAAGTCATCGGCCAGATTTACCGCCTGCCGGAAAACGTGCAGGAACACCTTAAAAAATCCATCGCGACGCTTTCCAAAAACAACGGTCTGACGCTTGTCATGGCGTTGAGCTACGGCAGCCGCATTGAAATCGTGGACGCCGTCCGCCGCATCAGCGAGGAAGTGAAGCGCGGCAAGCTCGACCCGGCGGACATCAACGAGAATGTCATCTCCGACCATCTCTGGACGCGGAACATTCCCGACCCGGATTTGCTCATCCGCACCAGCGGTGAGATGCGCGTGAGCAATTTCCTGCTCTGGCAGATTTCCTACGCCGAACTGGTCATCACGCCGACGCTCTGGCCGGACTTTCGCAAGCCGCAATTCTTCGCCGCGCTCGAGGAATACGCCCGGCGCAATCGCCGGTTTGGCGGAGTGTAGTTGAATTATTTCGGCGGTTGCGCGTTTTCGTCCAGTTCAAGCCGCAGATAATCGTAAAGAATGCCGCTGGTCAGGCTGCCGGCGGGAATCGTCAGTTTCAGAATATTTTCACCGGCTTTCATCAGCGACGCGTCGAAGGCGAGATCATGGTCCACCCAATAGCCGCCGATGCCGTCACGGTTGATGGTCGCGTTATAAACAAGATTGCTGACGTTGCCGATGGACTGGTCGTTCACAGTCGCAGTGAGACTGCGCGTGCCGACGCCGCAGATCGCGAGCCGCAAGGTCGCCTTGCCGTGCGGCGCGTCGGGCAGTTTGAAGGTGACCGACCACGTTGTGCTGCGGCCTTGTCCCGTGCCGGTGATGTTGTTTGTGTCTTCATTGTGCGGCACTTGCTCAAAAAACCAGTCCTTGTGGAAATCGCTCTTGCCGATGACGTAATTCACGTCGTTCGGAAAAAGTTTCGGGTATTCGAGATACCAGCCCCAGTGAAAATAATCATCGCCCTTGAAAAATTCCGAGCCGTTGCGATTCGGAATGCCGATGTCCCAGAGTTGTTTGCCATAACGGACGGGTTGCCAGTTTACTTTTCCAAGCGGGAGCTTTTTTGCCGGTTCGACGACGACATTCGAGACGGTCAAATCGCCGAGGACACCGTCGGCAATCGCGTGGAGCGAGTAAGTGCCGGGGCGCACATTCGGAATGGTAAAATTTCCTCTTGCGTCGGCGCGAACCCAAAATTCGTAATTCTTCGCGTCGTTCTGCCAGTCCACGGTGCGCGGACCAAAATTGAATCCGCCGCCGCCAAAGCCACCACGGCCACCGCGTCCACGTCCGCGAAAACCGTTTGTGCCGGAACGTCCGAAGCCGTTCGTTCCAAATCTGCCGAGGCCATTTGTTCCAGATCCCGAAAAACGATTTGAAAAAACTCCGCTAAAGTTTGTGCCGGATCTGTTTCTGGAATTGTCAAAATTGGTGGGATTGAAATCGCCATTCGTGTTGCTGAAACCGAATCCGCTGAAGTTTCGCAGGTAATTTGTCTCGTCTTCGCCGCCGCCCGCCGGGCCAAAGCCGCCGCCGAACGCGCCGCGTCCGCGTGGAATGGTTGCGGGCGTGTAATCCGGCGCGGTCAGACCGACGAGCAGATTTTTCATCTTCAAGCCCGGCGCTTGCGCATCGTTGAGAACAATTTTTCCGCTGACGGTGGCCCGTTCGCTTTTGTGCGGATAATCCACGCCATTGACCCAGTTGTAGGGCCAGGTTTTTGATTCCCTGCCAACTTGCGCGAGCGCGTTGTGCCACATTGCGTTTGGAGTCGCTCCGGAGTTGCAATAAATCAAAAACGGCCCGATGACCTTCGTCCATGCGTCGGTCGCGGCGATGTTGCAGATGCTGCCGCCATAATGACTGCCGCGCCAGTAATTCAGCAGCGTCGGCGGCGCGGGCGCGTCGAGGGCGTTCGTGTTGAACGTCGCGTCGCGGTGTGAGGAGAGTTCATATTTCGTCGGCCCGCCACTCAAGTATTCAACGGACGGATTGACGAGCCAGAGGCCGACGTGATTCGTGCTGCTCGACCAGCCCCACGCGCGCACGTCAAATTGGTTCGCGGAGTAATCGTATTTGTGCTCGACCTGGCCGTTGTAAATGCCGCTGTTCATACGGCGCATTTCCTTCCCGTTCATCACCGTGCCGTGATTCCAATCGTAAGTGGAAATCAATTTCATGTTCCGGTTCGCGTCTACGGTCATCCAATCGAAAATGTCGTCATTCAACTTCATGCAAAAGCGTGCCTCGCCGATGGAGGTGGCCGGATAATTTGTCGGATGGTTGAAGATTGAATAGGTGTAGACGCCCGAATCGCCGCGACCGAGCGCGTAACGGATTTCGATGTCGGCAATCACGCTGCCGCCCGGCCCGCTGCCCATCTGGTTGCCGCCGGAAATTCCCTTGATGGAAACTTCGCCGCGCTCGCCACCGTTTGCTTTCGGGTCAATCGTGACGCGCGTTTCCTGCTGGCCTCGCGCGGCATTGTGCGACCAGTAACCCGCCTGCCTGCCTGATTGGGTGTCGAGCATTTCGAGGTTCTTGTATTTCAGCGAAAGCAAATCGCCGGAACGTTTTGAGACCTGCGCCGTGACGATGCCGTTCGCCAGCGTGTAGGAATTTTCGTTCTCGGAAACGGTGACGGAAGATTGCGGTGCCGCTTGAAGAATTGCCGGAAGCAAAAATGTCAGTGCGACGGCGGCCAGTCCTTTTAATTTCATAAGTTGGTTCAAGATTCAGCTATCCGCCGTTAGACGCTCCCCGGAGCCGCGTAGTTACAATGGATTTGAACAGCGGCATTTTCCTTGATATTCAATTGCCGTGAACAAGTTACTTCGATTAGGCGTCCTCGGCTCCGGGAAAGGTTCAAACTTTGCCGCCATTGCCGATGCGATAGACGCGGGAGAAATCCCCGCGCAACCCGGCATCGTCTTGAGCGACGTTGAAGGTGCCGGAATTTTGTCACGCGCGCGCGAACGGGAAATCCCGGCGCAATTCATCCCGCCCGGAAAATTCCGCACGAAGCTGGACGAGGACGCCGAGCGCAGTTACGTCACCGCATTGCAGGCCGCGAAGGTGGATTTGATTGTGCTCGCTGGTTTCATGCGGGTGCTCAAGGGCGATTTTCTGCGCGCGTTCGAGGGGCGCATCGTGAACATCCATCCCTCGCTGCTGCCGTCATTTCCTGGTCTGGAAGCGTGGAAGCAGGCGCTGGACCACGGCGTGAAGGTGACGGGCTGCACGGTGCATTTCGTGGACGCGGGCGTTGACGCTGGGCCAATCATCGGTCAGCAAACCGTGCCGGTGCTGGACAACGACACGCCGGAAAGTTTGCACGCGCGGATTCACGCGGCGGAGCACGAGCTGTATCCGAAATGTGTCGCGGCGATTGCGCGCGGGGAAATGTCAGTCATTGGACGACGTGTGGTTTGGAAAAAATAATTAACCACGGATGGACACAGTCTGTTGCATTGATTTAGACAAAGGGAAATTAGCAAATTGTTGGTAAAACTAAAGACTATTTGGGTTAAACCGCCAGAATTTTCGGCTAATGGCGGCTGGCTTCACTGACATTTTCACTGACAGTGCCAGAGTTTTTTTTGCGCTCATGGTGCGGATTTCTTTCAAGCGGCCAGCACGTCGGCGGGAAAGTAGGAGCGATACTTGGCGCGCGGGT
>PLZL01000259.1 GCA_003152145.1 Limisphaerales bacterium | reverse complement strand
AAGAGTCAAGAAAGATTTGATTCCTACAACTCCCGCAGCGCGGACGCGATGGGCAGGCGCGCGGCGCGGATGGCGGGGAACAGGCCGCCGACCAGACCAATCAGTGCCGCCCACATAATGCCGCGTGTGAGCAATTCCGGCGTGACCCGGAACGCGAAGGTGACCTGGCTGAAGCTCTGGAAGTTCATCGTCGAGGTGTGAAAATTGTTGAAGGCGACGTAGGCGAGCACGCCGCCGATGACGCCGCCGAGCAGCGCCAGCAGCAACGATTCAAGCATGAGCGAGACGACCACCGCGCCGCCGCCAAATCCAAGCGCCCGCAGCGTGGCGATTTCGCGCGTCCGCGCCGCGACGGCGCTATACATCGTGTTAAGCGCGCCGAACACCGCGCCGACGGCCATTAAAAACGCGATGAGAAAGCCGAGCGTCGTGATCAGCCGCGTCATGGTTTCGGATTGCTGGGCATAGTAATCGGTTTGCCGGGAGACCTGCACGGCGAGTTGCGGGTTGGAGGTGAGGGAATCCTTGAATGCCTGAAACGCGCCCGGCGAATTCAACCGGACGGAGACGGACTGAAAGGAGTCGCCGCGATTATACGCCGCCTGCAACACTTTCGCGTCGCTCCAGATTTCCGATTCCGCAACGCCGCCGTTGGCGGAAAAGACGCCGACGACCGGCCATTCGTAGCGGCCCACTTTGATTTTTGAGCCGACGTCGAGGCCGGCAAATTCCTGCACCGCGCCCTCGCCCACGATGACTTCATCCTTGCCCCAATCAAACATCCGGCCCCGGATGATTTTCAAATTGTCGCGCACCAACAGCGCGGCGGATTCCACGCCACGCAACGGGACGTTCGCGTCCGTGCCGGTCGAGCGTTTCGGCAGATTGATGATGACGAACAGTTCCGCGGACGCGAGCGGGCCTTGCGCATTGCGCGCCACGCCCGGCGCGTCGGCAATGATGCGCGTCTCGTCGCGCCCGAAGCCGCTGACCATTTCGCTGTCCGCGCCGCTGCGCAGAACGATGGCGCCGTCGGGCGAGCCGGAAACGGTCATGGCCTGTTTGAACCCCGCCGCGATGGAGAGCACGCCGACGAGCACGGCGACGACGCCCGCGATGCCGATGACCGTGGCCGCGACCGCGCCGCGCCGTTGCGGGAGGCTCATCAACCCGAACTTGGTGATGGACGCGATTTGCGAAAACCAGTTGATGGGGCCGGACATATCACATTCTCCTTAAGGCATCGGCGACGCGCAGGCGCATGGCCTGGAGCGCGGGAAAAATTCCGGTGACTAAACCCAGCGCGACGCTGATGCCGAAGCCCGTGAGCAAATCGCGCGTTGGAAATGAGAATAGCGGCAGCAGGCCATGGGTCGGGTCGCCGCGCGAAATCATCAGCCACGCCAGTCCAAGACCGACCACGCCTCCAAGCACCGTGAGCAGGCATGACTCGGCGAGCACGAGCGCGACGATCTGTCCGTTGGTGAAGCCGATGGCCTTGAGCACACCCAGTTCACCGGTCCGCTCGCGCACGGCCTGCGCCATGGTGTTGCCGGTCACCAGCAGAATGGTGAAGAACACCGCGCTCAGGATTGCCGCGACGATGAAGACGATGTTGCCGATGGCCTTGGCCCAGCCTTGAATGAATGCGCCCTCCGGCTCCGTCTTGGTTTCCGCCGGCGAATTTTCAAATTCCGCATCCACACGTTTCGCCACTTCCGCCGCCTGTGACGGGTCTTTGATGCGGATGGTATACCAGCCGACTTGTCCCTTGCCGCTTCGTCTCGCCTCGTCAAAATAATCGTAACGGAAAAACAGGGGCGTCGTGTCAATGTTTTTGTCCTTCCCATCGTAAACGCCCACGATGTCAAAGGTCCACGTCTGGCTGCCGTCCGTCCGCCACCAGATGGTGGACCGGATGGGCACCTTGTCGCCGATTTTCCAGTGGAACCGCTCCGCCGTTTTGCGTCCGACGATGGCACCGGTGCGCGTCTGCAGCCAGGCCTGTTTTTGCTCCGGTGACAGGACCAGTTCGGGGTGTATTTTCAAAAAATCCTCCGGCACCACGGGATTTTGCATGAAGAAATTTTTCGGGTCCTGGTAGATGCCGCCGAACCACGTCTGGTGCGTCGCGAAATCCACGCCGGGGATGCGGTCCATGCGCGCCTTGTAACTTTCCGGCAGCAACTGGATGATCGAGACCTTGTGCCGCACAATCAGCCGGTCCGCGCCCGCCATTTGCACGCCGCCGACCAGCGCCTGCTGGATGGCGGCCAAAAGGCCGAACAGGATGAACGCCACCATGACCGAAAGCAGCGTCAGCGACGTGCGGAGTTTTTTGCGCCGCAAGTTGCTCCAGATAAGGTGAGCGAATTTCATTTCACCGGCTCGTTGGTCAGTTGTCCCTTGTTGAGATAAACCGTCCGCGCCGCGCGCACCGAGGCGTGCGGGTCGTGCGTGACCATGAGGATGGTCTTGCCGTGCTCGCGGTTCAGCGCCTGGAGCAAATCCAGAATTTCATCGCCGGACTTGCGATCCAAATCGCCGGTCGGTTCGTCGCACAGCAGCAGCGTCGGGTCGGTGACGATGCCGCGCGCGATGCCGACGCGCTGCTGTTCGCCGCCGGAAAGCGTGCGCGGATAATGCTTCGCGCGCTGCGACAGCCCGACCATCGCCAGAGCGGTCTCCACGTGTTTCCGCCGCTCGGACTTGGAAAGGTGCGTCAGCAGCAGCGGCAACTCCACGTTTCGCTCTGCCGTCAGCACCGGCATCAGGTTGTAAAGCTGGAAAACGAATCCAACATGCCGTGCGCGCCACGCGGCGAGCATGCGGTCGGATAATTGGTCTATGCGTTCACCGGCAATGCTGACCGATCCCTTGGAGGGACGATCCAGGCCGCCGATCAAGTTCAACAAGGTGGTTTTACCCGAGCCCGACGGCCCCATCAACGCCAGAAATTGGCCAGCGGGCACCTGCAGGTTCAAGTCCGTCAAAACATGAATGTCCTCCGAGCCGCGATGGAAAACTTTTCCCACGCCTTCCACCCGCACCAGCGCGCCGTTGTTTGATTTGTTTTCGTTCATGGATTTTTCTCCTTCACCGCCGCTCCGTCTTTCAAGTCAGCCGGGGCGTTAACAATCACTTTTTCGCCGGCGGACACACCCGCGCTCAACACGGAATCGTCGCCTTGCGTGTCGGTAACCGTGACCGCCCGGCGCTCGGCGCGGCCATTCTGGACGACAAACACCACGTCGCGTCCGTCCTGGCTTTGCACCGCATTTTTTGGAACCGTCACCGTGCGGGTTGACGTGGCGCCGCCGGCGTCGCGAAACGCCACCTTCACCGACATTTCCGGCAGGATGCGCGGATCGAGCTGGTCGAACCCGACGCGGACCTTGACCGTGGATTTTCCGCGGTCGGCGGTCGGGATGATGGCGATGACCTTGCAGGGAATTTTCCAGGCGGGATACGCGTCCAGCGTGGCTTCGACGGCCTGACCCGGCTCGACCCGGTTGATGTAGCTTTCGTTGACATCAATTTCAATTTCCAGGGAGCTCATGTCCACGATGGTGCCGATGCCCGTGCGCGTGAAACCGCCGCCCGCCGAAACCGGCGAAATCATTTCGCCCGGCTGCGCATCCTTGGTGGTAATGACGCCATCAAACGGCGCGCGGATGGTCATGTCATCCATCTGCTGCTGCCACCCCGTCACCTGACGCTCCGCGACGGTGGCATCGAGTTCCTGCCGCGCCAGATGCGCCTCCAATGATTTTGCGTTCGACTCGGCCTGGTCCAGGTCGGATTGCGACGCGATGTGTTGTTTTGCCAGTTCAGTGACGCGCTGAAATTCTTGGCTGGCCTGTTTGAGTTGCGCGCGGGTTTCCGCCAGGGCGGCCTTGGCCGATTCCAACTGGGCCTCCGCCACTTTCAAGCTGGCTTTGATGTTGGCATCGTCCAGCCGCGCCAGAACCTGGTCGGCCTTGACCTTCATGCCCTCCTCGATGAGCACTTCCGTAACCTTGCCGGTGACTTTGGAGGAAACCGTCGCCGCGCGCCGCGCGGTGACGTAGCCGGAGGCGTTCAACACAATTCGCTCTCCGCCTTCGCTTGCGCCGCCGCGCGCCGCCGCCGTTTGCACCAAGACCGCGCCGGAACGCGAGTGCCACCAAGCCGCCGCGCCGATCAGGGCCAAAACCACAACCCCGGCGACAACCAGCCACATTCGGGCTTGTGGTTTCTGCCCGGCGCCGCGCTCGATGCGCAAATCATCCAACGGAGATTTAGGCGGACTCATAAAACATTCGCGCAAAGCAAATCGTTTTTTCCCGTCAGGGTCAAGCCGCGCCCTGTGAAAAACGTTCTGTGTGCATTTTTCATTCCCTTCCGCGGCAAGGATTGGCGAAGTTCGCAGTTGCAGTTCTGGCCATCGGTGTTAATTGTTTTCCATGCGCAAAAACGGCCCATCAAACGGCGGTCGCGGAGTCACCCGCCGCCAGTTCATCCAGACCTCCACCGCGCTGGCAGGCGCGGCCTTGCTGTCGCCGTGGGGGCTGGTGGATGCATGGGCGGCAACCGAAACGCCGGCCGTCCGCACCGCCACCGACCAGGTGACGCTGGGCAAAACCGGCATCAAATTGAGCCGGCTCGGTTTCGGCACCGGCAGCAACAACGGATACACACAAACCGCGCAGGGTAGGAACGCGTTCGTCAATCTCATCCATTACGCCTACGACCGCGGCATTACCTATATTGACACCGCCGAGTCTTACCAGACATTTGATTTGATCGCCGACGCCATCAAGGGATTGCCGAGGGAAAAACTTTTCATCCAGTCCAAGGTGGAGGGCCGGCCGGCGGACGTGCTGGCCGTCATTGACCAGCATCGCAAGACATTCGACACCGATTACATTGACAGCCTGCTCATCCATTGCATGACGCGCGGCCAGTGGAC
>PLZL01000299.1:5088-5220 GCA_003152145.1 Limisphaerales bacterium | reverse complement strand
AACGCGCGCTTTCTTTATCAACACCAGGAGGACTGTTTTCATTGGGAAACCTATGTGGCGTTCCTGGAGGAGGTGGGGGGGCCCGCGTTTTATCGCCGCGGCCACCCCGTCTTTCTCATTCAAGACAACGCC
>PLZL01000299.1:0-4973 GCA_003152145.1 Limisphaerales bacterium | reverse complement strand
ATATAGGCTCGCTCGTGATCTTGACCACTGTGCCAGTAATGGTCACCATCGTGTTGGTGTAGGCCGCGAGAACGCGATAACTGTCCCCGTTCGTCCGCCCGGCAAAGGAAAGCCCCAGCACCTGCGTGCCCCACGAGTCCACCGGCAGTTGCTCCTGCGCCAGTGGATTTAACAGGAGAGTAACTGCATCGGGCACAAGAGCCGCGCTTGCGCCTGCGAATACGGCAATGGGTTTGTCCGACCTGATCCATGTTCCCGTCATATCATCAGTGTCGGGAGGATCCGCTAGGTCGAATGCACTACTATGGATTTGATAAGCCTGTCCCCGCTGCAGCGTTATGTCGTAAGGGACATTAATATCTGTTTCTTCAGTCGCAAAGAGGTCCGCCGTGGCGCTGGGCATGATGTTCACTGTGGTGTTGTCTGCCGTTGCCACAATAGCAAACACGGATTGGCCATCGTAATAGGATGGACGCGCCATGAGGCAGTAATTGGTTCCCAGCAGCGTCGTCGGATAAAAAGTAAAGGCTGTGCTGGCATACGGTTCATTATACAGCCCACAGACCGACACCGGCTGGCTGGCGGCAACGTTAATGCCATTGCTTTGAAAAGCACCCCAATAAATGTAATTGCTAAAATTTCCACCGATTGTCACTGGATCACGCATCATGGCGACGTTCGTAATGCTCATGTTGGTCACCGCCCCCGCCGCCACCGTGAAAGTGTTGGTGATCCCAAACCCGGGAATGGTCACCGTCCCGTTGGCGCCCACCTGGCTGGAGATGTAGAGCCACAGTTCGCGATTGGTGTTAAAAAGAGGATAACCAGCAGAATAAGGATCCATGGTAATAAATGCGACCCAGAAGTTGGTTCCCAGGGAATCGTTGCCGATGGGGTCGTTGAGCGGGCCGAGACGGTAAAAGCCCTGCGCGTCCGTGGCATTTTTCACGATGAGATTGGTCAGGCCCGCAAACGATCGCAGCACCCATGACCATGATTCCGGTGGTGAAAGGTTCGTCGTGTAAAACAAATCATACACGCCGTTGGTGACGTTCCACGGCGGATGAATCGTCAAAAACGCCATCGTGTTGGGCTTGCCGGTGATTTCCAGCCAGAGGTCGTTGGTGGTATAGACCGGCGGGGTGAAACTGTCGGAATAAAAACTGTTCGTGCCGTCGCCGCCACTGCCGGACGGGGTAAGATCATCCGCTACCATCATCCCGCCGCCCGCCATGCGTGATGACATCGGCAGGGAATAATCCACCTGCTGATCCGCCAGCAATCAGACGCCGTCCCCAAGATCCCAAGTGGGCAAACCAAAGTTGCTTGGCAAGGGCGGCCACGGTTCAGGGCTTCCAGGCGAATGCTGCGCGGAGAAAAAGGTGCCTGCCCTCGGGGCTGATGCCGCCGGGGCCGGCGGCACTAATTCAATCGCCTGCAACATTACCTGCAAATCCGATGCCGAATTCCAATCCACATTTGCCGCCGTCTCTTGGCGTGAAGAAAATGCAGGCTCGCCGCCAGACTGTTGGTGATGACCGTCCCGATAAGAAAGCTTTTTATTGATTTCATGGTTCTGTCTTCCTTTTGCTTGGTTGTTTTCTCCAGAAACCTGAAAGGCGCACATTTCGTGCTCCTCCCAGAGATAACCCGCTAAGGCACCACCGCCCGATGAAACCGCGCGTTGGAATTCGTCACGGCGAAGTCCATGAACTGCGCCGTGCCGTTTGTGTTCAATAACAGCGACGTCGGCGTCCAATCCACCAGATTCGTCGAGCTTTGCATTTTATTGAATGCGAATTCGGTAATAGCGACTTGGGCCAACTCACGACCCAATCCAAGCACTGGTATGCCCTCACAGGAACGTTTTCGGGCACGCCCGATGTGGGCGTGCCTCGAACGGTGTCCTGTGATCAAAATTACCAGTTTTGGATTGGACAGCAGCCGAAGCAGCAAATCTGTTTTTTAATCCGGTTTACATAGTTTTTATTCCAACAAAGCGGTTCTACGCCCCTTCCCAGATTTCGCAAGCAGTTTTTTGTAAATAAAAAGCCGGTATTATGCTCCCGGCTTATGCAAAAAATTCCAATTCATTATTTCGCCGGTTGCGTTGGCGGCGTTGGTTTGGAGGAGGCGGTTTAGCGATTTAACGCCACCTATTCCTGCGGATAAACCAGAATCCGGTCATGCACCAGCACGACCAGATCGTTTTTCTTGTCGCCGGTCACGTCGATCACGAGGGCCTCGCGCGGTTCCGGCACCGCGTTCACCCCTCGGAACGTGTGCGCCTCGAACACCTGCCAGCGTTCGCCGGGCACGAGCTTGTGGTTTGAATCGAAACGGACGAGGTCCAGATTATTTTTCGCCGTCTCCAGAAACACCAGGTCCTTCCGACCACTGCCGGTCAAATCGCCCGCCACCACGTCATTCAGGTAGCCGTCCTTGATGGGCGTATCGTAGCCGTCGAGTGTGGTGAAGTCCCAGACATCGCCCGCCAGCGGCATCCACGCGACCGCGTTCTGGCCGAGAAACGCCACGCTCTGGACGTTCGTCCCGCCGAGCGCGACGGATTTCAGGCCGCTGAAATCCGAGACGGGCAATTCCACGTTGCGCGCCACACGCCAGACGCCGTTGGTGTCCCGCTCGCACAACGTCAATTGCTTGTGCTCCGCGTCCAGCAGGAAAAGGGAAGGCATGGAATTCGTCCCGTTCACCACCGCCGTCGCGCCGACGATGCGCGAGTCACTGGACGCGCCGTTGATCTGGTCCTTCACGCGAAAGACCCAGGCCGGTTTGTTGGTCGAGTCCTGCGTTCTGGTTTGCTGTTCGAGCACGACGGCGCGGACAAAGTTGTTTTGCGGCAGAAGCAATTCCGTTTTGCCGTCGCCGTCCACGTCCGCCGACGCGAGCCATGGCTGCTCAATTGCGCCGCCCGGCGGGTCCACGTCCTCCTCGTCAAAATCGCCGCCGGCCTTTTGCAGCAGCACCTTGATTTTTTCGTAGGGAATCAGCACCACCAAATCCGCCAGGCCGTCCTGGTTNNGCGCGTCACGAGCGAGCGCTGGCCGTCCTTGTCCACAATCACCGCCAGCGCCGGCTTCGCGCCGGCTTTCAGCGGGCCGACGGCCATCACGAGCGGCTTGCCGTCCAGCGGAACCAGCGTCGGAAACGGCAACCGTCCGCCCTTGTCAAACGCCGTGATGCCAACGGCGCGTTCGGACTGGCTCAACAGGAAAATTTCCGGATGACCGTCGCCGTTCCAATCCGACGCCGCCAACTGGCTCACGCCGGCCAGCGTCGGAAATGTTTTTGGCGGCGCGAGCGAGCCATCCGGCTGCTGCAAATAAACCGAAAGCTGCCCGCTTTCCGGCTCGGCGACGAGCAGGTCGGGGCGGCCATCGCCGTTGACGTCCGCCCAGAGCACACCGCGTTGCGCCGCATCCGTCTTGTTGAGCGGCAGGATTTGAAATTGTCCGCGCCGGAAGGCGCCGGACAAGGTCTCGGCCGGTTTGCGCGTGAACTCCGAGACTTCCGCGCGGCTGGAATTTTGCGCAATGGTCACGACGAAATTTTTTGCGCCGCCTTCGAGGTTGTCCGCGCAATAGGTGCGGATGGGCTGGGTCTTGAAATAAATCTGGGGTCCGAGCTGGCCCGTGGCATTTTGCAGCCGGAAGCGGAACGGCGTCAGGCTGTCCCAGTCCACCAGCAGTAAATCATTTAGGCCATCGCCATCCACGTCCGCGATTTGCACCGCCTTGGGCGTGCCGGAATACGCGATTTTCTGCGGCTCGCCAAAAGTGCGGTCGGGCTGCTGCGGCAGGAAATACAACGAGCCGTTGTCGCCGAGCAGAACGATGTCGGGACGGCTGTCGCCGTTCAAATCGCCGACGACCAGCGCATTGCCATCCATGCGCCCGTCCTCGATGTGCCAGCGTTTCGGTTCGCTCCAGCCGTTCGTGCCCTGGTTGTATATGATTTCGAGGTCTTTCGCGTCGCCGTAAAAAACGAGGTCCGGCCGGCCGTCGCCGTTGAGGTCGGCCACCGCCAGCCCGGCAATGCGCTCGTCCGTGGGAATGGAATCAATGCGGAAGCGCGCGTCGGGCGGCAGTTCGTTGATTTCAAGTTTGCGCGGCGGCTTCGAGTCGGCGCGGTTTGTTTTTCCAGTCTGGTTGTAGAGCAGATTGATTTTCGAGCGCAGATTGTTGACGACAATGAGGTCGTTCAGGCCGTCGCCGTCCAAATCCGCCGCATGGAGCAGATTGATTCCGTCATCAATGGGATAGGTTTCGTGGCCGGAAAAGCCGAAACTGTTCGTGGCCGTTTCGCCGCGAGCGGCAAAGGCCAAACTGAAAACCGATGCCGCCAGAGCAACGCAACGTGAAAATTTAATAACTCGCATAAAACTCCCGCAAGCTGCCATTCATCGCCTCGATTGGCGAGTTTATTCGCCACAAAAGGAGCGCGGACGACTCGTCCGCGTTGAAGTTCAAGCCTTGGCTTGTTTAACTGCGGACACGCTAAAGCGTGAACTCCAACAGACTCGCGGACGAGCCGTCAGCGCTCCTATTCGCCGATGAAGTGCATCGCGACGCGACGCGAATGCGGGCGTGTGCGGTGTTCCCACAGATAAATTCCCTGCCACGTGCCGAGCGCGAGCCGGCCGCCGCGAACCGGGATGCTCAAATTCACCGTGGTCAGCGCCGTGCGGACGTGCGCGGGCATGTCGTCGTCGCCCTCGGTCGTGTGAATGAAAAGCGGGTCGCCGTCGGGCACGAGCCGTTTGAAGAACGCCTCCAGATCGCGGCGCACGTCCGGGTCGGCGTTTTCCTGAATCAACAGCGAGGCCGAAGTGTGCCGCAAGTGCAGCGTCAGCAGGCCGTCCTTGAATTTGTTTTGCTCCACCCATTGCTCCGCTTCGCGCGTGAATTCGTGAAGGCCGCGCCCGCGAGTGGAGATCGTCAACTCATGGAATT
>PLZL01000076.1 GCA_003152145.1 Limisphaerales bacterium | reverse complement strand
CGTCTGGCAAAGCTGGGGTGCGCTCACGGCCAGGGAAATCAAAATTCTCGATGCACGTTGCCGCGAACTTGGCATCGACCTGGTACCGAACCAGAATTCCTTCGGCCACCTGCGATATTTCCTTGCCGACCCGCGTCTGAAAAAGCTCGGCGAACTATCCGCGCCTTACGAGGATGCCAGCAAGGAATTTGTCCGTCGCCCGACCACACTCGCGCCGAATCATCCCGGGACGCTGCCATTTTTGCGCAGGCTTTACGACGAACTACTCCCGAACTTTTCCATTCCGTTCTTTAATATTGGCGGCGACGAGACGTGGGACCTAGGCAAGGGCCAGAGCAAAAAACTGTGCGCGGCGAAAGGGCAGGGCCGTGTCTATTTGGATTTCCTCAACAAAATCCACACCGAAGTTTCTGCGCGCGACCGGCAGATGATGTTCTGGGGCGACATCATTCTCAAATATCCGAAGTTGATACATGAACTTCCGAAAAATGTCATCGCGCTGAACTGGGGTTACGAAGCAGATCATCCATTTGAAAAGGAAGCGGCACAGTTCGCCAAGGCAAATATTCCGTTCTACGTTTGCCCCGGCACTTCCACGTGGCAGACGCTCGTCGGCCGGCACGATAATGCACTCGCCAACCTGCGCGCGGCGGCCAAGGTAGGCAAGAAGTTTGGGGCCATTGGTTTTCTCAACACCGATTGGGGCGATGGCGGTCATCCGCAGCCGTTGGTTGTAAGCTGGCCGTTGTTCGCCGCTGGCGCGGCCCTGGCGTGGAATGCAAACGTTTTGGATGAACGACAATTGGTTTCGGTCTTGAGCCGCGATGTTTTTGAGGATCCGACCGGCAAAGCTGCCGAAGCCGGGTTCAAACTGGGATTTGTCCATCAGAGACTCGGCGTGAAGGCAGTGAATGAAACACCGCTCGGCACGGCCATCGCTGCGCCAAAATCGACCGACCGGGAACTGTTTTGCCGCAACGGGCTGAAATGGTTTGCCAAAATTCCGCAAAATAAAATCCAGGCTGCCTTGAAGGAGATTCAGAAACAGCGTGCAGTTTTGCTGCGTGCCGGGCCAAATTCAGATTCAGGAATGATTCTCACAATGGAATTGGATCTGGCGGCGCGGATGGCGGAGCAGTCGTGCCAGTTTATGTTGTGGCAGCAGGCGGTGACCGCAGGAAATAATTTCGAGGCGAAGCGCCTAGCGCAACAAGGCATTCGCGAACTGCACAAGCTGGAAAAGGATTTCAACGCGCATTGGCCGCTGCGGAACAAGGCGACGCCGAAACATTGCTCGCCGTTTTTGCGCTGGCGGACGGAGGATTATCAGCGCGGTCATGTCGCCTGAAGTCGGTCGGGCGAGCGTCCCCGCGAGCCGTCGTTGAATAAGTTAAGTAAGCTTTTCCCCTTTTGCCTCGGCTCGTGAGGACACTCGCCCCACCTTTTGGGAATGATTAATACTTGCCCGGAAACGTCGGCCGCGGCCGGATTGGCGGCGGGGCAGGGGACTTGCCTGAAATCTTCAAAGGCGGCAGCGTTGTCACCGGCGGCGCCTTTGGCATCAGCGGCGGTGGAATGGGAATGATTTGTTCTGGTTTTCCCGGCAGCGCCGCGTCGCCGATCTTCATTTCTGGAAATTTCATCTCGCCCATCGCAAAATCCTTGAACGAGCCGAGTTCGCCGATGGACGCAAACTGCGTCTTCGGCATTTGCGCCGGCGCATTGGCCGGCAGGGTGTCGTAGCCGTTCACTACCCAGTCGAGTTTGCCGGTCTCGACCTCAATCAACAGGCCATGCACGGGAATTTTCGGGCCGATGAGCGGGCTGGTGCGCGCAAAATCGCAGGCCTTGATGATGTTCTGCCGTTCGCTGCCGAACATGCCGAAGAACTCGTTCACGTTTTCCGGCAGGTGGCTGCGTTCCACACCGAGCGCCTTGAGTTCGTCCAGCAGCACCGTCGTCGTGGTGCGGCAGACCTGGCAATCCGTGTGGCCGATGATGGCGATCTCGCGTCCGCCCTTAACCGCGCAGGCCAGCGCGATCGAGCGCATGGTGCTGCTCAACGGCCCGGTGATGTTATTGCCGGCGTTGCGCAGCCAGATGAACTGCTCGGCGGGCAGCGCCAGCGCGTTCGGGAAAATCGCGTTGAGCCGCGGGTCAATGCACGTCAGCGCGATGACCGGCAATTCGTCCGCAAAATCCGCCGGATGCAAGCCGGCGCTTGCGTCGCCGTCAATCGCCCGGTGGTTCGCATCCACGATAGCTTCAAAGAGTCGCATTTGAAATTATAGTTTCAATTCCTCGGAGACGATGAGCAAAAGCTCACTTTCCTTCTCGGCCATCTTTTGGTCACTCATAAGCGAGTCTTCGAGCGCGGAATAGACCTGGCGGCGCATGACCGGCGTCGGAAGGTTTTTGGCAAGTTCCGAAACGTAACTTCGCGTCGTCTTTGCGGAGCCGCCGTGTTTTCTAGCGCGGGCGAAACTTGCGTCAATGAAATACTGCCGCGCGCTGTCGGATGAAAATTGGATTGAATCCAGCACCTGCCTGACCTTTTCATCCTCAATCAAATCCAGATTGCCGTCCGCATACATGCCCAGAACGAGCAAATCCACCACGGCTTCTTTCTGTTGGTCTGTAAATCCGGTTAAGTCCATATATTTTCTCAAGTCACGCAATAATACGCATCAATAATGGGATGCAAATTAACTTTCCGGAAGCAATGGTTCGCTTTTGCCTTCAGGTTTTACTTCTTGCCAAGTTCCAGTTGCTTCGTCGACTGAAATGCAAGATATATGTTGGTATCGTTTATTCGGCCAAGGCTGAAGAATCCGCCAAGAATTAGGTTTTTGGCGACTTAGTCTTCTGTGCCAATCAGCAATGTATTCCGTAATTGCCATTGCATGGTCTTTGACCTTCAGCTTCGCCGCAGAAAGAAATTCATTGCGCAAACCCTCGATTTCAATTGAAACATTGTCTATCGCTGCCGCTGCCTTCCAGTGACCTTGCTCTTTGAGTTGAAGTCCGACCTGCATAAGTTGCCAATCAATATTATTGCTCTCAACACATTTTGACATGGATACAGTTCGCTCGCCTGAAGGACTTTCTGGATCAGTAATTACTTGGTTAAGATATTGATATTTCCAAGTTTGTTCTAAATTGAGCACAAATCGCCTCGCTTCATTTAGTGAACCAATGAACATGTAATATCGTGAAACAATAACCCCAGTATAAATTGCAAGCGGCGTGGCAACAAACAGGTTTATGAGAATTTCTTTCAACATGTCCTGTAATTCTTTCATGCGTTCTTAATTTCGCACTCCGCATCGTTTTATTTGGTTCAAACCGTCTTCTTCCACGGCTGCAAGGGCGGCGACTCAAAGGTTGGCTCGGGCGCCGGTTCTTCCGGCATCAAATACCAAAGCGCGAGATAAATCACCACGCCGGCAAATGCCGTGAAAATCGTCGCGAGAACCCACGCGATGCGCATTCGCGAAGAAGACCAGCCGAGATATATTGCCAGCCCGCCGCAAACCCCGGCGATGTCCCGATCATTGCGTGAACGACAAAGTTTCATAAATCATGTTGCCAGCAGCGGTGTTTTCCGTCTCGGCCGACCGATGAAAAAGTAAAGCAGCGAGCCGAGCAAATGAAAAAAAACAATGCCCAGCACCCAGCCGGTTTTTTCACCGTCAGTCAGCCCCTTGTTTTGGATCGCGCTCACCAGCATCCAGATCCAGAAAACCATCAGGAATAACAACAATGGCACCACGAGCAGCAGCCCCAGAATAATCAGTGGAATGCTCAATAACGCCGCGCCTGGTCCAATTACAGCTAGCATATAATCGTCCTTTCGTTCAGTTTTTTTCGATGGCCTGAACCGCAGCGTGCACTTCCTCCTGCCTGGTCACTCCCTTGGCTACCAGCAATTTTACCAAGGTCGCCAGATACAGCTTGAGTTCGTGGTTCTCGCTTCTCATCTCGTCAATGCTTTGTTCCTGTGTGCGGTCCAGATTTTTGGTTTGGGCAGAGTCCGCCTGCATTTGGCCGATGACATTCTCCAAATCTTGAATGTCGAGTTGCTGTCCGACATTTCCCAAAAACATCATTCTTCCCCAGCCCATAATTTGCCTTTCTATTTTTTATTTGAGCCTCGTCACCTCGGCTCCTACGGGATTTTATTTGTCTTTGTCATCTTTGCTCATCGCCTTTTTCAGCGATGGGACCTGTTCCATCAACTTTTCGAACTTCACGCTGGTCAGGGCTTCCAGAACCGGCGGCAACTGGCTGATGATGG
>PLZL01000024.1 GCA_003152145.1 Limisphaerales bacterium | reverse complement strand
TCAGCGCTTCCAGGGTTGACATGATCCGTTGCCAGCAGAATTCTTCCGGCAAACTTTTTTGACGGGCGTGTTGCCCTCGAAGCGCCGGCGGAATTTTTATTGAAACGCGATAATTAAAGAATGGCGCTTAACGACGAGAACTGAGAATGGCAATGCGACGAGAAGGGCTTTGCAGCCGGGCTTCGCACCACAACGGACGATGGGCAGGTGTTTCATACGGGTTGGTGGAAGGACTAATCTGAAATCGTGGAGTTCTCCAATTCAAACAGTCCAAAGTAAACCTTGGGCAGTTTTTCATTCAGCGGCAGCAAAACCGTCTGCTTGCCCAATCTAAACTGTGTCGGCTCATTGGGGACATAACTCGCCATGACGCCAATGACCAAATCAAGACCATCACGCACCTCGCCTGCACTCAAATAAATCCACTTGTAACTCTCTGCAGGTCGGGTGGTTTGCCCGCTCAAGGGCGCATGGGCTTCTTCACGGCGGACCCTCGCCAGAATTTCAACGGGCCTTATTGCTGTGACTTTGTATCTCATAAATCAACAACCACGCGGCCATGATGCCTGACGACGAGAAGTGAGCCATGCCGGACCTGCGATGTCAATCCCGACTTGTCGGGAAATGAAACGGCCAACCGGCTGTCCGCTGGTTGGAATGAGCCGGCCCGCTTCCGCCTTCGCTCCGCTGCGGCGCGACCATCCGGTAAGGACCGCGTCGAAACAAAGTGAAGACGGGCCGTCCGCCAAAAACATTCGCATAGGTTTTAATGTGCTCAACCCTGGAATTGACGCACGGATAGGAGGATGAGTTTGGACGGAAATCCAACGCGATGCGGACGGAGACGCGACCGGAACAAACAAAAAAACGCTTTTAAGAAACAAAATGAAACCCTTCACTTAACGCTTGACCGATGAACCCTCATAGAAGGCGTCATTTGGTGATTATCGGATTGATGCCAGAAATCCAAGTCCCTTTGCCGACGTAAAGGCCGACGTTCCCTCGTTCAGCAAGATACGGAAAATCAGCCAAACCAACGCTCGAAATGACCCACGCGCGATTGCCGGGAGCCCCTCTCATGAAGCGATATCCCATCCCTCCCTTGGAGTGAGTGTAGTTGTTGGTCACTTGGTTACTTGCCGTCTGCTGAGTCGCAAAAGGATCGGATGGAAGCTCCACCAAATACTTGGGGACGAGTTCGTCAAGTGTTGAAGGCAGCTTTCCGTTGTGCTCATCGGCATACATGTCCAGCGCACCCCACAGCAGAACCAAATCGCGATGAACCTGTTCCAGCCGCTGCCTGTCGGCTGTGGAAAGCTTTCCGTAAGCGTCCGAGGCTCGGAAGTCATACGGCTTTTCTGCGGCGGCCAACAACACAGTGAGCGATAAGAATGCGAGAAGGAGAATTCGTTTCATACATTTAGAGACACGCGAATCGGTCATTTCTTAGACGCAAATTTTCACGGGATGCTCCCATGACGGCTGACGAAAAAAGAAGGCATGTTGAAGAAGTTGGCGCAACGGGCGACAACTATAGGTGTCAGTTAAACAACCATCATCAAACATGCCTATGAAAACCAATACGCTCCTCAATCCTGAAACGCAAGTCCGCATCGGGCAACTCAAGCTCGGGGTGGATTGGCACGCCGAACATTTCCGGGTGGTCCGGATGTGCGACGGCCAATCGCCCCAGCCGGCACAACGGTTCACCCCGGCCAGCTTCCTGCCCTTCGTGCAGAAACAACTGACGCTGGCCGAGCAGGTGTTCGTGGTTTACGAAGCCGGGCCGGGTGGCTTTCACCTNNGTGACCGACAAAACCGATGCCCGCGAACTGACCTTGAATCTGGATCGTTACCTCCGTGGCAACCTGCGGGCCATGAGTGTGGTCCGCGTGCCCACGCCCGCGGAAGAACAACGGCGCGCCCTCTCCCGTCAGCGCGAACAGTTGCGCCGCGAACGCCAGCGCTTGGCCGCCCAGGGTCGCAGTCTCTGTCTGACCCAGGGCATCCGTTTGCGCGGTGAATGGTGGAAGGCCCAACTGACCCTGCCGGATTGGCTGGAACCCCGGTTGGCGGTCTGGCGGCAACTCATCCACGCCGTCGAAGCCCTCCTGGAAGCCCTGACCAAACAAGTCGAGGCGCTGGCTCCCAAGGCACGGCCCAAGGGTCTGGGTCCGCTCACGTTGGGGATGCTGATCGCTGAACTCTGGTAAGTTGAAAAGCGGACGACCTGCCGGAACGAACAATTCAGGCTCTCAGTGAAGGGGCAAATCCGTATCCTGCAATCGTCCGCCAAATTGTTAAACACATTAACCACAACCAAAGGTTTATTATGAATGACACTGCCTCTATAGCATGGCTCGGTTTGGATGCCCACTCCAAAAATTGCGTGCTCGGTCAACTCGACGATCAGGGCCACGAAATCAAATGGTGGCGCTTCCCCACTCGGCCCGAGCAACTGATCCACCATGTCCAGGCCATTCCCGCCACCCACAAGCGCCTCATGCTCGAAGAGTCCAACCTCGCCCGCTGGATCGGCCAGCTCCTCAAGCCGCACGTCCAACAACTCGTCGTGTGCGATGCCCGCCGCAACCGCCTCATCAGCCAGGATGCCCACAAGCATGACCGCCGTGACGCCTTCGCCCTGGCCCGCCTCCTGCGCCTGGGCGAATTCAAACCCGTCTGGCAGCCCACCGACGACCAGCGCGTCCTCTTCAAACGCATCGCAAAAGGTTATGAAAATGCCGTCCAGCGCCAGACCCGCCTCAAGCTCCAACTCAAGTCCCTCTTCCAACATTGGGGCCTCTTCCCCCGCCGGCACCACCGTCTTTTCCAAACCGGGCCGGG
>PLZL01000041.1 GCA_003152145.1 Limisphaerales bacterium | reverse complement strand
TTCATCACCGCTTTACAGGTGCCGCATTGTAATTTTGTCACTGTTACCAAGCAAATTGGCGGCATGCGTTACATTTACTTTGTCGAGGGTTGCAGCTTTGTGGCGTTGTCCCTGCTGGTGGGATATCACTGGGGACTGCCGGGCATCATTGCCTGTTCCCTTCTATGCCTCGTGTTTTTTTCATATCAATTCGGTTTGCGCCGGAGCGAACGGTATTTCCAGGTTCATTTTTGGGAACTGGCGCTGGACTGGGTGCGCCCGTCTTTGAAGCTGGCGGTCATGCTGGTTATGGTCGCGCTGATCACCTGGCTGGCCACCGCCGGATTGCCTGTCATCTGGCGGTTGGGGGTCCACGGCGTTGTCGCGGGATTCGTCGGCGGATTTCTCTTTTTGCGCATCGGATTGCCGCCCGAAATGGTTCGGGAAGCCGGGGCGCGACTGCCGCGCCCGGCGGCACGGCTGCTGGAGGTGCTGGTGCCGTGCAAGGTTTGAACTTTTGGAATGCAAACAAATGCCTAAAATGATCCCGACGCCTTCAGCTACCAGCCAGTGCAGCGCTGATGGGAAAACATCAGCGCCGCAGAAGGCTGGCATTGGAAACGAGCCAGCGATTTGAATTTATGAACCTGACCGAAAAGTTGAAAGCCGCCCTCTGGCTGTGTTATGGCAATCCCGCGTATCCGGCGGAATGGGATGGAACGACATATGGTGGCGGCAAACTCAGCCAGCGCTTTTGGGAATATCACCAGACGATTGAACTGTTGGAACTGACATCCGATTCGGTGGTGTTGGACATCGGCGGCGGTTCGCCGGTCACCGGGGCTGGTTTCTTTACGCGAGTCATTGCGCCGTATGTCAAGGAAGTCCATGTGATGGATGTCAACATTGGAGAATCAAAAGAGGCATCCTCGAAAATCGTGTTTCATCGCAGCCTGGCCAGCTACGAAACCCTGTCAAAATTGTTCAAGGCAAATCCCCAGATTACGCACGTCGCCTCCATTTCGGTTTTTGAACACATCCCGCATGACGTTCGCTGCGGCATGATCAAAGCCATCAACGAAGCCTTTGCCGGCGACACCTTTGTGGGCACGCTTGAATATCACGCACGCGATTGTTTCTTCGAGCAACAGCTAACCGTCCGGACCCTGTCCGAACTGTTTGAACCCTTTACCAGCTTTTATCCTGACGAAATCCGCAAGTCGCCGGTGTGGGGGGAAACCGCTTACAAGGGTGGGTGCATCGGTCGGCGATTGCTCCGCGAGCTGGGCCCGTTGAGCAAGTGGGGCCGGAAAGAGCCGGGAGTTCCCCTCTGGTATCCGCTGGCATTGAGATTCCGGCGCATGGTCGAATAAGGTGAGCGAAAACAAGTTTTTTCGATCATGGTAAAACAGTGCATTCAATTCTTCCTGGGCTTGAACGGTGCCAGCGTTGTTCGGGGTTTGCGCCTTGGTTTCCCGGAATTCATCAATGGTTGTTTCGCCAGCATGGATGCCGCCCATCCGCTTCAGGACCGGACACAAAACAGCATCAGAAAGGCCTGGCAGTCCATCCCGGAGGTCACCTTGGATGAAATTCTCGGCAACCGAAAAGCGGCGGTCAAACTCAACGTGCAAATGTATGAAGACGGCATGTTGCCAACGCACGAGGCGATGGCGTTGCTTGCGATCCTGATGGCGGAGAATCCTTCGGAAGTGCTGGAGATCGGGACTTACATGGGACACACCACCAGGGCGATGGCCGAGAACCTCGACCAGGCGGTTATTCACACTGTTGATTTGCCACCCGACTTTTCAGAGCGTCAGGATTCAAAGGAAGGACCTGGCAAGGACGATTTTCATCTCATTACGCGGCGGCAGGTCGGCCGCGAATTCAAGGGGCAGGCGGTTGAACAGAGAATCAGACAACACTTTGGCGATACCGCCGCGATGAGTTTTCGGGAATTGGGTCATCCCACTTTCTTCTTCATTGACGGTTCACATACCTATGAATACTGTAGGCAGGACTCGGAGAAATGTTTCGCTTTGGGCGGTGGAACCGGCACATTTTTGTGGCACGATTGTGACGAGGCACATCTGGGGGTGTTGAAATTTGTCTCTGAATGGAGGGCCATGGGAAGACCGCTGGCAAGAATCACGGGAACCTCGCTGGCCTATTGGAAAAGTGCGCCAGCCCAAGGCTGAAGCTGTTTGCGGATGACCTGTAAAAGCACCATGCACAGGATAATGTATTTGATGAGGGGTTAGATCGTCATTCCGGCCCATGAACGCATTGCACAAAATCCTGTTTCTCTTTTACGTGCTGTTTCTCCGCCTGCGGCGCTGGAAGCAGGTGATTGTCCTCGAACGCGCCAGCGGCCTGGGAGATGTCATCTGCTGCATTCCCACCTACCGCGCCTTAAAGCAAAAATACCCGGAACACTTGATCCTCTTTGCCACGTCCAAACCCCTCGCCGGTTTGTTGAGGAATTGCAGGGAGATTGACGCCGTCTATGCCATCCCCCGTGGCATGTCCATCCCGAAAGAAAAAGCCACCTGGCTGGTGGACCGGCATTATGAGCCGCATACCACCGATGAACGCGGAAGGGACGGTCAAAAACTTCATCTTGCCCATGTCTTTCTCAAGGATTGCGATTTGCCGGTGGAGAATTGGCAGCCGCGCATTTC
>PLZL01000141.1:6029-6413 GCA_003152145.1 Limisphaerales bacterium | reverse complement strand
GATTACGCTCCACGGCAGCAACGGATTTTTCGCTGGCGGCGGTTATGGCAGCGGCAACTACGGAATCGGTTCGGGCCAAAACCTCGGGCAAACCTACAAAGACCACGTTCTGGAACTGACCTTTGGCCCGGACGGCAAGCTCGTCTCTTGGGCGAAAAATTATTGAACCAGGGAAATGCCGTAGCAGCCGACGTGAGGAGGCTCAAACTTCTCCGGTTGAAATAATGAGCCTCCTAACGTCGGCTGCTACATCAATAGACGAGGACGAGGACGGCGGCGCCCTGCGCCGACTTCACCACATCTTCAAACTTTTCGCCCTTCGTGTTTGGTTCCTTCAATTTCTTTGCCACGTCTGGCACGGATTCGAGGAAGCTCAACAGCAGA
>PLZL01000141.1:3370-6018 GCA_003152145.1 Limisphaerales bacterium | reverse complement strand
TGGCCAGCTTGGGCGCGAACCCTTGTAAATCAATGTTTGGAAAACCGACCGTCGCCACTGTGTTGCCCAATTGCTCTGACCGGCTGTTTGAAATGGGCAACGACGCAAATCGCCCGCCCGTTTTGAGCAACGCCAGATCATTCACTGCGTCCACACTTACCACTTTTGCGTCAATCAATCCTGCACTCGTGAGCAAACGCACCTTCGTCGCATCCTTGACCACATGATAATTGGAAATCAAATAACCATCGTCCGTGATGAAAACACCGTGCCGGTGCGGCCTTTTGGAAGTAACACCGAAGACTAACTTTATATCTGAACGCGTTGCAAACTGCCGGGACACGAATCAGGATGGCCGGGTTTCTCAATCTGCCGATCTTTAGCATCGATGAACACAGATTTGGAAAGTGGGTTCTTCGCGAAGAAATTGTGATAAACGATAAGAAACAGCCCGTTGCTGGAATCGTAATCGTGCAGCGTCGCCACCGCGCTAATGTTATCTTGATGTCCTGATCGCAAAGTCCGCTTATTTCCACGCACATCACCCAAAGATTCAGTTCGCCCATCTGGATGGATACGCACCCGTGCGACTTGATGGCCATACATACCAACTTCAATATAGCCTGGATACAGTGGATTCATAACATCCGCAGGAAATAGTTCTGGAGGGTTTGGGCGGAAACCATTCACAATGATATTGTCGTATAGCACCACCATACAGGGAACTCCTTGACTCTCATAGCGCCTGAGCTGGCGTTCTGCGTCTTCGATATGCGTTCTTACCCTGCGTCCCATTTCGTCTCCGAAAACTTGGATGCGCCTTCCCTGAATCGCATCGGCCATATTCTTGTCCGCTAGATTGGGTTGAAGCTCTTTGATCTCAACTATAATACGGCTTGTGCCAATGAGCACTTCGTAGTCAGGAAACCTGCCACCGCCGGCTGGTGCAGACAGGCGGTTTGCAACGTAGCCACGAAGTTTACAATAATCGAGAAAGAGGATTTCAGATTTGGTCCGGCACATATCCAACGCCCCTTATTCGCAGTGTTTCTTTTCCTCGATTTCGCGCAATAGTTCTTTCAGTTCGTTAGTCTGGTGTCGAATGTCCATTCCCTCGCGGTCTTTGTAGCACCCTAGCAATGTCGCCATCCATTTGTCTCCACAAAGCGCTTTTAGTGATGTCGTAAATCTGTCCATTGACCACCCAATAGGGTGACGGTGCCTGATCTGTTTGCGCTCCGACTTGCCACCCGAGCATCACAGCGGTTACGACGAAACCAATCAAGGTTTTGCTTTTCATAGATTCACCTTCACGCAGTAAAGACATTCAACCGCTAATTGCCCCAATCGTCCATCTCAAAATGAATACCAGAAAAGAGTGTTCAAGTTCGGAATGCGCCCGTCTTCGCTCCCGTCTTCACTGCGTTACGACACGGCGAGTTGCTTCGGCGCGGCAAGGAGTGCCCGTCCTCCGCAGTAGATCTGCTACGGAGGGTGGACGGAGTGCGCCCCAATTTGATTTCCGTCATCGCCAAGCTTCGTGCGCCGGGCCACGCGACCCGTTGCCCCTGCGGCATTCGGAATGCGGAGTGCGAAATTCGGATTATGCCGGTGCCAACTCGACGCGCGCCAGGGCCGCCTCAAACGCGCGGAGCAGCTTTTCCTTTTGCCGGACGACGGCGTCCGCCGGATCCAGCTTCTTCTCCAAAGCCAGACCGGATCGCGGCTCGGTAAGGCGCAGGATGCGCCCGCCGCCGGCGAGCTTGATGAGGTCGAACTGAATTTTATCGCGGTCAACCATAAGTTCATTGTCCTCGAAATCCGTGAAATTGCAACAGCAGATTGAGGTTGGCAGACGAGGCGTTTCCCCAACGCTCATGGGCGTCGCGCGCGGCTTGATCAAAATCCGCTTCATTAAAATCAATCACATTGTCAGGCGGATTGGCAACGGCGACAGCAGCGGCTTCAAGAATTTCGTGATAAAGCCTGATGGACAATTCTTCTTCGCTCAAACCGGCGCGGATGAGCAATCGTAATTCGCGGACAATGGCGCTCGTTTGCGCGATGGCTTCGCGCCCGATGGCATCCACGATGGGAACCTCGGTCAATTCAATGTCCTTGATAAGGAAGCCGCCATGAAGCCGGAGGTTTTTGAATTGCCGGATATCAATCACAGTGGAATTCAAACCCCGCTTGCCCCAATCGTCCATCCCAAAATGAATTCAGGAAAAGAGGTTCCCTCAAACCGGAATTCAGAAGCCGGAGGTCAGAAGGCAGAATTAAAATCAGAGACTCCTTCCGCCTTCGCCTGGCTACGGCGAGACAAGCACGTCGTCGCCTACGGTTTTTTCTTTTCCTCGCGCAAAGCCATCGTCGAATCGAGTTCCGCTTTCGCTCCGGTCAGCGCCTGATACATCGTGTCCGGACAAAGGTCAACGCCGCCCGGCCATTCAACGCAGCCGAAGTCGGGATTGACGGTGACGGCATTGAAAACTTTTTCGTCGAGCAATTTCAGAAACACGCCGCCGCGCCGTCCGGGTTCGACGGGAAAAATCCCGCTCACACCGTCGTTGAAAGTGACTTTCAACCGGCATTGCGGCAGCGGTTCGGCGGAAACGATCCGGATCATTGGATTATATTACTCCGAC
>PLZL01000141.1:916-3360 GCA_003152145.1 Limisphaerales bacterium | reverse complement strand
TCCAATGATGTCGCTCCTGAACGGAGCTTGATTCGTTTTGTAACCGTAATCTACAAAGATGCCAGCCCTACGGGCTTAAAAAATCCGTGGCCATCTGTGTTCATCCGTGGTTAAAAATCCAAAACTATTCCTCGAAGCAGGAGCGCGATGAATCGCAGGTGTCCTTGTGAACAGGCCGGTCGTCCACACCGACGACGGTTTGGGTGAGGTTGCACCAGAAATGGCAGGGCGTGGCTTGCCCGTCTTCCTTGTCCGCGAACGCCTCCGCCGGCGTGTCGGCGATATACATTTTTTTCGTCCGCAGATGTTTGCAGTAAAGCGGGTTCATGGCGTCAACCTTTCAATTTGAGAAGCGTCCGGCGGATGAGCGCATGNNCCTCGACTTGATGCGGCACGGGCGAAATGCTGCCGAGAGCCACGCGCGGCTGGCTTAGTTTTCCGTCCACGACGTTTGCCGCCGCCGCGCAATTGACCAGCGCCCAGTCGAACGCGTGTTTGTCGCTGACCTGCATGTAGGCGCTGCGGCTGCGCAACGTCGGGATTCTCACGCGCAAAATCAGGTCGCCGGGGTTGAGTGAATTGTGCGCGGTGACGGTCGTAAACGCCTTCTGGTAAAGGTCGGCCATGCTCATCCGCGTCTCCACGCCATTGCACAGGACGATGGCGGTGGCATCGAGCGCGGCGAACGTCGTGGCCAAGGACGATATCACCGGGCTGATGCAATCGTTGCCGGTGAAGAGGCTGTGGTAACGGTTTTCGCTATTGCGCGCGAAGCAAAGGTCGCCGCCTTTTTTGAGACAGACGGTGTCGCGATGGCGGTAATACCAGCAGCGCGAATGTTGCGCGAAGTTGCCGCCGACGGTGGCGACATTACGAATTTGAGGTGAGGCGATTTCCATGGCCGCGTCATGCAGGCCGGGAAAAGCCTTTGCCATCTCCGCGTTGCGTTCAATTTCCCCGATGGTGACGAGCGCGCCAATCGTCCATTTCTGTTCGCTGCGGACAATTTCGCCCATGCCCGGCAGGGACTTGATGTTGACGAGAATGTTCGGCGCGGGGACGAGATACTCCTTGAGCAGGCCGAGCAAATCGTTGCCGCCGGCGAGATAGGCGCCGTGGTCGGCGACCAGTTCGCGGGCGCTGTCGGTCGAGTGCGCGGTGGCGTAGGCGAAGGCTTTCATGATTTTGCAGCGGGCGGGACTTTGCCGAGTGCGGCCAGCACTTTTGCCGGCGTGATGGGCAGGCTGCCGACGCGAACGCCGATGGCGTTGGCGACGGCGTTGCCGATGGCGGCGGCGGTCGGGACGGTGGCCGGTTCACCGATGCCGATGACGCCGCGTTCCGGCATGTTGATCAAAATGACCTCGATCTCCGGCACGTCGGCGATGCCGGACAATTTGTAGGTTTCAAAATTCGGGTTCAACACCACGCCGGACAAATCGTCCATCACGCGCTCCTCGTAAAGCGCGTAGCCCATGCCCATGATGACGCCGCCATTGACCTGGCTTTCGGTGGTCAGCTTGTCAATGATGAGGCCGCAATCGTGAACGGCGACGACTTTTTTCACCGTGACCAAGCCGGTCTCCGTGTCCACTTCAACCTCGGCGAATTGCACGCCATAAGCCGGGTTGGTTGAAAGTCCTTGAATCCAGTTTCCATGGACGACGAGCGGGGTGACGCCGAGTTTTTTGCACGCGGCNNTGCAACGCCTTGTCGCAAATGTCATAGACCGTCGGTGAAATCGAAGCGCACGTGGTGCTGCCGCCGCTGGCCGGGCCGGGCGGAAAATTCGTGTCGCCGACCTTCACCGTGATCTGCTCCGGCTTGAGGCCGAGCATTTCCGCCGCCACGACGGCGATGACGGTCTTGGTGCCGGTGCCGATGTCCTGCACACCGAGGCGGAATTCGATGCTGCCGTCGGGATTGATTTGCGCCTCGCCCTGGGTGCGGCGGTTGGGTCCGCCGGCGGGCCAGTTCGCGCCCGCGCAGCCGATGCCGGTTTTCACAATGCCGGGCGAAGTGCCGGGCTTCCGGTATTTCTCCTTCCAGCCGAATTTTTCCGCGCCCAATTTGTATTCGCGCTGGCGGACTTCGTTTGAATCATTTTTGAGCCGGAACTCCAGCGGGTCAATGCCGAGCTTGGCGGCGAGGTCGTCCATGGCGCTCTCCATGCCGTAGGAAGCCGGCGGATGCCCCGGCGCGCGAAACGCGCGGGAGGAACCGGCATTGACCGCGACTGCGGATTGCTTCACTCGCGTGTTGGGCACCGCGTAAATGTAGGGCGCGGGAATGTTCGCACCGCCGCCGCCACCGCCCCGATCCGCACCCGCGCCAATGCCCGCCGTGCCGTAATTCTCCATTTCAAACGCGTGCAACGTGCCGTCGGCCAGTGCGCCAATTTTGATTTTTTGAAAACTGGAAGGCCGGTTGCCGACCGCGAGCGC
>PLZL01000141.1:0-861 GCA_003152145.1 Limisphaerales bacterium | reverse complement strand
GAAACCGTGTTGCCGTGCGTTTCCATCGGATTGTGAATCTGCACCGGCGTCGAGTAAAAGCCTTCGCTGACGGCGGCGCATTCGGTGAACGCCTGGTCCACGTTGCCCCGCTCATTCACGCGTCCGCCGGAAACATTTGACGCACCCTCCCAGACTTTCGGCGCGCCGTCCTTTTTGGCATCGTCTTCGCGGACGACGAACGGCAGCGGCTGCGCCTGGACTTCAATCGCGCGCAAAGCGTCAAGGCAGGCTTGCTTGGTCGCGCCGGCGACCGCGGCCAGTTCCTCGCCGTAATAGCGCACGGTGAATTCGCCATCTCTCGCGGTGACGGCGGCCTTGATGCCAGGAACCTGCCGCGCCTTGTCGAGATTGATTGCGGAAATTTTGGCCGCCGGCCATTTCGACCGGAGAATCATGCCGTAGAGCCAGCCGTCGGCCTGGATGTCGGACGCATAACGCGCGCGGCCGGTCACCTTCTCCGGCGCGTCAATCCGCTGCGTATTTTGGCTGATGTATTTGGTGTTGGTTGGCCAGCTAGGCATAATCAATGACCTCCGTTTTGCTTGTGGTCGCCATGCCCGCCGCCTGCAACGCCGCCTGCAAAATGCGCGGCTGCGTGCCGCAACGGCACAGGTTTCCGGCGCATGCATGTTTGACCTCGTCGGCGGTCGGGTGCGGATTAAATTTCAACAACGCCGTCACACTCATGATGAAACCCGGCGTGCAATAACCGCATTGCAGCGCGTCCCGGTACCAGCACGCCTGCTGCACCGGGGACAATTTTCCATTTTTCGCCAGCCCTTCAATGGTTGTGATTTCGGCGCCTTGCGCCTCGATGGCGAGTTTCTGGCAGGCATAAAC
>PLZL01000322.1:15118-17914 GCA_003152145.1 Limisphaerales bacterium | reverse complement strand
AAATCGGCCAGCGCGCCGAGTGGAACGCGAACGGCCAGCTTGACTGGTGGCTGCTCGACGCCGGGCCGTTCCATCGCGGCCTGCAAAAATTCGTTGAGGATTTGAACAAACTTTACGCCGCCTCGCCGGGTTTGTGGCAGGCGGATTACGACCACGCCGGTTTTTACTGGATTGATTGCAATGACCGCGAAAACAGCATTCTCTCCTTCATGCGCCAGAGCGCCGACGGAGCAAATCAACTTGCGGTCATCCTGAATCTCACGCCAGTTCCCCGTCCGAGTTATCGCATCGGCCTGCCGCGCGCGGGCAAATGGCGCGAAGTATTGAACAGCGACGCCGGCATCTACGGCGGCGGCAACAAGGGCAATTTGGGCGGTGTGACGGCTGGGAACATTTCGTGCCACGGACAGCAGCACTCGGCGGAATTTTATCTGCCGCCGTTGAGCGTGGTGGCGTTCCAAGCAGAATAAAATATGGGACTGCCCCATTTACCATCTTCCTGAGGGATGAATAAATACCTGAGGTATGGCATCGCGTGTGTGGCTGTGATTTCTGTCTCTTGGATAATCAGTTGGGTAGCAATCCTAAAGTCACATCCATTAACTCCGAACTCTCAAGAGAAGCGTATATCCGAGGTGCAGGGATGGAAGATTTCCGACGTCCAGTTAGAACACCGAGTATCTGCTCAAATTGACACACATCAGAAAGTTTCAGATACCGATTGGAATGCTATGGTTAAAGCGGTTGAGGAAGAGCCTGTTGCCTTTGGGGATCAGTTTGCCGAAATCATCTGCATGACGTCGTATCCGATGGAAGAAAGATTTCGCACAAACGTCCTCAAATGGAGTGAGAAAGGCATGAGTCAGGAGAAAATCCCTGGCGAGGCTGTGAACGCATACTTCTCTTATGCGCTTGCGAAGGGTCCTGATATAGATGCCTGGAAAGCTCGCCTTGTAGCTCGCGGGGGGACTTATCCCGAAAAAATGGCCGACGAAGAAAAAATCATAGAAGGGTGGCAAATAAAACTAGCGCGGATGGAACGTGAAGCACAGAAGCAAGAGACAAAATAGTCGTGAAGGGATCAGTCCCGATTATTGAACCAATTCTATAAACCTTTCGTAGATTCGACGGCCGGATTCCTGGTTCGTTGCTATATTTGTTTCGTCCCAAAGGGACAATCGAGAATAGCCCGCAGTTTCAACTGCGGGAAAAACCATCGAACCAATCAAGCCCCGCAGGGGCGGCAGAGGAAATCGTTGCGGGAAATTCTGTCGCCCCTCCGGGGCTTGTGGATTTTTTATCGCGTGAAACCCGCAGTTGAAACTGCGGGCTATTTTCATCCGCGCCTCCGGCGCTGTCGTAAACGTCGGCGCGGGAACTCATAAAATCCGAAGCCGGAATAAAGCTATTTCTAACGCACTGGAAACGTTTCCAGCTTCGGCGCGACGCCTTCACGCCGGTCCGGCTGAAATTTCGCCGTGAGCCAGTGGACGGTGAACGTGGTCTTGCCCGCCAGCGCCAGCGTTTCCAACATCTCCCAATCCGTGACGCCGCACGCCGCGAAGCTGTGCCGGTAAAAATGCCATGATGGCAACGCGTTCTCAAACGGGCGCAAGCCGATGCCCAATTTCCCCTTGAGCGCGGTTCGCACGACTCCCCAATCGGCGTCATTGAGGAGCACACGGCCGGGCACAAGCCGTTGATGCAATTTCGCCGCCGTGGATTCATTTTTTACGGTGGCGAATCCGTCGAGCGCGTCCTCGGTCGTGTGCAAAATCAAAAGCGGCGGGCGAAAATCGGCGCGGATGTAAGTTTGATTTGTGAGCGCGTTGACGGCGTCGAGCAGGGAAGGGGCCGCGTTTGTCAATGTCGCGTGCGCCCGCCGGAAAAAATAAAGTTCATCCGTTGCGCCCGGCATGAAGATGAGCGCCTTCACGACGCTGTTCGATTGGAAGGCGTTCAGCATCAGCGGCACGCANNACCGGCGGACGCGCCTTGCGACGCGACGAGCACGAGGATCAAACCACTCCACTTTGTCAGGATGTTCATGGCGGTCTTTGGAATTTGTTGTGAATCCGGCACCGGCAAAATAGTCGTCCGCCTTCCCATCGTCAACGCGCGTTGTCNNGCGTGGCCGCCACGCGGCTTTACGCCGTGTCCATCCGTGGTTTATTCTTTCCGCATGAAACTGATTTCCTGGAACGTCAATGGCCTGCGCGCCGTGCTGAAGAAGAACTTTCTGGAGTTTCTCGATGCCGAGAAGCCCGAAGTGCTTTGCCTGCAGGAAACCAAATGCACGCCGGATGATGTCGAACAGCTCTGGTCCGCGAAATACACCACCTACTGGAACAGCGCGGAAAAAAAGGGCTATTCCGGCACGGCGATTTTCACCAAGACGCGACCGTTGAACGTCATTCCGCACATTGACATCGCCGAGCATGATCGGGAGGGCCGCGTGCTCGCCGCCGAGTTCGCCGATTTCTTCCTCGTGAACGTCTATGTGCCGAACTCCAAGCGTGATTTGTCGCGGCTCACCTACCGGCAGCGATGGGACGCCGACTTTCTGCGCTATTTGAAAACGCTGGAGAAGAGGAAGCCCGTGATTATCTGCGGCGACCTCAACGTGGCGCACGCGGAGATTGACCTCGCCAATCCCAAGGCCAACGTCCACAACCACGGCTTCACCGCCGAGGAACGCGCGGGCTTTGACGCCATCGTGAAGGGCGGTTTCCTCGACACCTTCCGCGAGTTCGAGCAGGGCGGGGGACATTACACCTGGTGGAGCGTGATGGGCGG
>PLZL01000322.1:0-15108 GCA_003152145.1 Limisphaerales bacterium | reverse complement strand
GCGGCGCGCGAATTTCCTATCAGGCCAAATTTTTCGCCATGACGTGGTCGTCCATGACAAAACCCCCGCCAATGTCCGTGACTACGGAGCCGGCAATCTCGAAGCCATTGCGCTGATACGCCTTGATTGCCCTGACATTGCGCTTGTTCACACTGAGAAGCAGCCGGTGCGCGCCAAGTTTGCGGACTTCGCGCTCGCAATGATGCAACAGGAAACTGCCGGCGCCACGGCCCTGCCAGGCCGGATGCAGATAGATTTTGTGCAACTTGAAAATCTCAAGCTGCTCTGTGGGGCCGTAGGACGCAAAACCGGCAAACTTGTTGCCAACGAGCAGACGGTCATAACGAATTCCCCGGGACTGCATCTCCTCGCGCATCGTGTCCAGCGCATACATCCTTGCCAGCATATAATCAATCTGGCCGGTCGTGATGATGCCCGGATAACACGCGCGCCAGATGATGCCCGCCAGTTTGGAAATGGCCGGCAAGTCCGCCTCGGTGGCCCGGACAATTTTTTTCCGGTCTGGCTCCGTGGTGTTCATTTCCGCCCGCGAAATTCGTCCATCAATTTCAAAATGCCCTCGCGGATTTCAAACAATTCCCGCCGTGCCACGGCAATCATTTTCTCCGGCAAAAGCTTTTTCGGCGCGACGGCTTCGAGACTGGCCTGTGATTTGTGCAAATGATTCAGCGCGCGTTTTAGACACGCGACGGTGAACGCCGGATCAGCAATGCCACGGTCTTGAGCAATGCCGTTCAGCGCGCCGGCCAGCTTCGCGCCAGTCGTTTGAAATTCAAAAATGAAATTATGCAGGTCGTCATCGTCTGAATTTTTCAAACCGAGTTCGTCGGCCTGATGCCAGAACTTCATCGCGCTCTCAAAACAGCGGTGCTGGAGCGGATGGCGCAACTCGCCGTCTTCGGTGCGGATCCAATCAATGCCTTCACGATGCGGTTCGGGTTCGGGCGGCGGCTCGTTCAATGCTTCCTCGCACGCATGATTCATTTCCTCGATCCGCTGACGTTCTTCCTCGGCCTCCTCCGCAGTCAGCTCGCGCAACCAGCCCATCTCTTTCGCGATTTTTTCCTCGGCCTCGGGCGAGTCGCCGTATTTTTCCTGAAGCTCCAGGTATTTGTCCGTGCGCGCGTCGGATTCCTTCAGAAACTTCTCGTAATCGTGCTCGTCCCATCCCGCCTCCGGGTCTTTCTGGCCGCGCTTTTGTTTTTCCAACGCGTCGTTCAACTGCTTTGAGAACATTTTCCAACCCGCCTCGGCGTCTTTGGCGCGCTGCTTTTCCTCGGCGGGCGTCAACCGCCATTCCGGCGCGGAGATCGTGAGTTCGTAACCCGCGCTCTCAATGACAACCCGCCCGTTGCCTTCGCTGAACCATTCGAGATAAAGCGCGTTGGCGATGCACTCGGGCGGTTTCTCGCCGCGATCAATCATTTCAAACGCCACCTCGTCGGGAATCGTGAACACGCGCACTTTTTGCGACGCCGAAAGATTGCCGATGCTGCCGCGTTGAAGCGGATTGAACTTCGGCTTCTTCCGCATCGGAAAAGTTTTGGCGGGATTCTTAAACTTGAGCAAACAACCCGCGAGGTCGGGACAGGCGTTGCCGACGAGATCGAGTTTTACCGGCTCATCGAGGCTGTCGAGCCAAAGCTTGCCGCGCACGCGGCCCTTCACGCGATTGTCAATCTCGCCGCGAATCACGCTGTCATGAATTCGGAAAGCCATGGCGGAAGACTATCACCGCCATGCCGGCTTGAAAACCATTTTGCAACTGGTCTCACAAACTTGATGTTATTCTTTGCGGCGGGTCTTCCCTACGCGCGTCCGACCGGCACGCAATGGCCGTTTTTTCCGGGGTGGGGTGAAGCCGCGAACGATCCTGGACGACTGGGTGGATGACTTCAGCGCTAATTCGGGCAAAACCGTGACCTTGCAGACGGAGCCCCCCGGCTTTTTTCATCATGGACACCGCCTTTACGACGATGGCTTTCCGTAACGGATCGTTTGATCCATTAAAGCTAGGGCGACCATTTCAGCCGGAAGAAGGCGTGCGGCAAAGTGTTCGTGAGCGGGAGTGTTTGGCTGTTGCTCACGCAAAGGAAAGTTTGCACGTCAGCCCACCCGGTCAGGTTCGTGGTGCGCTGGAGCGTGTAGGTTTGGGTCACATGCACCTGGCTGAAGGCGAGTTCCAGTTGGGTGGCCTGCGGCTTCAGGGCGAGGCGGGGATTCATCGGCGCAACGGCCGCGTGAAACCAGTCGGCAACGATGGCATGCGTCTTGGTTGTGGGATGAATCGGGTCCCAGAAAACATACCGTGCGCCCGGGCCGTCGAAGCTCTTGTCGAGCAGTGTCACGTCGGCAAGGGCGTCAATGTTTTCCTCGGTAAATCCGTAGGCGCGGTAGTTGTTCAGAAGCGCTTTCTCCCCCGCAAACGTATCGCAGCGGAAGAGCTTCAGGTCTGGATGCGCTGCCTGAAGATCATCCAGCGCGGTTGCAAGCCGCTGGTTGAACAGTTGGACTTTGCTTCGCAGATAATCGCGAAGCAAGTCAGGCAGGTAATTCAGCGTGGGGATTTCGGTTATATCCACCGTGTTCGGCACGAGAATGAATCGGGCTCCCTTTGCCTGCAGGTTCACAACCGCGTTGGAGAGATTGCGCACCGAATAGGCGGTTTGCTGGTCCCAGCCCGCATCATCGAACCAGTATTGGTCGTATTCCTGCAGAAAGTCGTTGCCGCCGGCCCAGACGACGAACAGCGATTGGCTGATATCGGCAACGGCGGCAAAGCCGGCTGCCTGCCCATAGGTATCGTCGCATTGCGCGCCGCTGTGGGCGAAGTTGTTGCTCGCATTGTAGGGAAATCCAAATCGCCCGGACAGATACTCGACCCAGAGCGGCCCGTTCGACCAGCGGCCATCGTAGTGCAGGTAGGGTTCTGCCGGTTCATTGCCGGTGTCCGTGAGGCTGTCGCCAAAGGCGTAGATGGCGTCGTAGGGAGGCGCAGCGAGGAGTGGTGTCGCCAGCAGCAGCGAAATCCACCACAACACCGGATAAATTGCGCGTCGCATAAGCAACCAAAGCTACCTCATTTCTACACAAAAGAAAGCGGCGCAAAGCCGCGTGGCGGCCACGCCATCCGCGTCCATCCGTGGTTAAAGCCCCAATTTCCTGAACCGGCTCTTCACCTCCTTGAAATGAAAGTCAAGGGAGCAGAGTTTCTCCAGTTCGCCTTTCTTGAAATGTTTCGCCACGATGGAATCGGATTAAACCGCTTGACTTATCTGGAGACTAGTTGTTTAATTTAACCATCGCCCGACCATTTTCGGTCAAACTTATTTTTCTTATGCGCCTGCAAAGCCGTTCAATCGTCAACGGGAATCTGATTCTGGCAGCAGTGTTTGGCGCGGTTTCCGGCCTTCACGCGGCAAATCTCGTTCACCGTTACAGCTTCACCTCCGACGCCAATGATTCCGTTGGCGCGGCGAACGGCACCTTGCTCGGCGGCGCGACGATCTCCAGCGGCGCGGTCGTGCTCAATGGCAGCGGCGGTTACGTGGACCTGCCCAATGGCATCGTGTCCACGTTGAGCAACGTCACTTTCGAGGCGTGGCTCACCGACAACGGCAGCGGCAACTGGGCGCGCATCATTGATTTTGGATGCAGCACCGGCGGCGACGGCGCGGCAGGCACGGGCACGAATTATCTTTTTCTCTGCCCGCAAAGTGGTAGTGGCAATCTGCGCGGCGCCATCACCACCAGCAACAACAGCAATGAACAACAGGTGAATTCAGCGTCGCGGCTGCCGGCCGGTTCGCTCACACATGTTGTCTGGACAATTGACGCCGCCGCACAGGACAGCCGCCTGTATGTGGACAGCGCATTGGTGGCGGAAAACACCGCCATGACCCTCAATCCTTCGATGCTGGGAAACACCTTCAACAACTGGATCGGACGTTCGCAGTTCAGCGGCGACAATTATCTCAACGCCAGCATCACCGAGTTCCGCATCTACGACGGCGCGCTGACGGGGACTGAAGTGTTTCAAAATTACACCTATGGGCCGGATACGAATCCGCTGGATGGGCCGGTGACGATCACCACGCAACCGCAGAGCCAGACGGTCGTCGAATTGTCGCCGGTGACTTTCAGCGTGGCGTATCAAGGCAAACCGCCCGTGGACGTGCAATGGCTGCACAACGGTTCGCCCATCGCCGGCGCAACCAACGGCGCTTATGCGATGGCTTCCACCGCGCTGACCGACGACGGCGCGATCTTCAGTGCGATGCTGACGAACAGTTACACCAACGCCTTCTTCACCGTCACTTCCAGCAATGCCGTGCTGAATGTCATCGCCGACACGAACCCGCCCGTGCTCGTGCGCGCGGCCAGCGTGTTTCCCAACGGTGTGGCCGTCACTTTTTCCGAGGGCTTGCGCGCCGATACCGCCACGAATGCAGGCAATTACATCATCACTTCCGCGTCGGGTTCGCTCGCTGTCAGCGCCGCGCAATTTGGCGGCACCGTTTCAAACATCCTTCTCACCACAGACACGCAAATCCTTGGCACAAATTACACACTCACGGTCAATGGCGTTCGCGACCTCGCGACGGCGGCCAATCTCATCGCCACCAACAGCCAGGCGACGTTCACCACCACGACTTTTCGCGGCGTGGACATCGGCAATCCGGCTTCCAGTGGCACGCTGCTCATGGTGGCTTCCAATGGCTTCAACCTCACCGCTTCCGGCAGCGGCATTGGCGGGACGAACGATCAATTCACGTTTGGCTACCAGGGCTGCACGAATAATTTTGACGTGCAGGTGCGCGTTGCCGCGCTCAATTTCGTCAGCGCCTGGACGCGGGCGGGCTTGATGGCGCGCGATGGACTGGCCACGAACGCGCTTTTCGCCGCCAGTTTCGCCACGCCCGGTCCGGCGGGATGTTTTTTTGCTTCCCGCGCCACAGTGGGCGGCAGCGCGGGGATGGCCGGTTATTTTCCCGTGAATTATCCCGACACCTGGCTGCGCCTGCGCCGCACCGGCAACGTGTTTGACGGCTTTGCAAGCCTGGACGGACAATCGTGGGAATTCCTCGGTTCACGCACCATTGCGATGTCGCCAAATGTCCAGGTTGGTTTCGCGCTCACGGCGGGCAGCGCGTCCGGCAACACCGCCGCGCAGTTCCGCGACTTCGCCGGCGGCAGCGGCACGATCACGACCAATGCCCCGCTTCCCTTCGAGCCGCCCGGCCCATCGAGCCGCCGCACGGCGCTGGTGATTTCGGAAATCATGTATCATCCGCCCGATGCCTGGGGCGGGACGGATTTGGAATTCGTCGAACTCTGGAACTCCGGTCTCGTGACGGAAGACCTGACCAGACACAAACTGGCCGGCGACATCGGCTATCAATTTCCCAACGGCACGACCATCGCCCCCGGACAATTTCTCGTCGTGGCCAAAAACCCGTCCGCCGCGCAAACCTTTTACGGCGTGAGCTGCCTCGGCCCTTACTCAAACAAGCTCCCGAACAGCAGCGGCACGGTGCGTTTGCTCAACGAGCTGGGTGGCATCCTGCTCGAAATCGGATACGCTACCAAGGCCCCGTGGCCGGTCGCGCCCGATGGCACGGGCCATTCGCTCGTCTTGAGCCATCCGAGTTATGGCGAGAACGATCCGCTCGCGTGGTCGGCCAGCGATGTCATCGGCGGTTCGTCGGGGACGTTCGAGCATTACGGAAGCGAGCCGGCCCGCGGCGTGGTCATCAACGAATTCCTCGCGCACACGGACGAGCCGCAGGAGGATTACATTGAACTGTTCAACACCGGCACGCAGGCGGTGGATTTGTCCGGCGCCTGGTTGAGCGATGACGCCAAGACCAACAAGTTCCGCATTCCGAACGGCACGGCCATTTCGCCGCGCGGTTTCCTAAGTTTCACACAGACGCAACTCGGCTTTTCATTGGCGGCGGAGGGGGAACAGATTTTCCTCGTGAACTCGAATCAAACGCGCGTGCTGGACGCGGTCGCTTTTGATGGACAGGAAAACGGCGTCAGCACCGGGCGTTATCCCGATGGCGCGCCCGGTTTCCAGCAGCTTTCGTCGGTCACGCAAGGAATGAGCAACGCCGCGCCGCTCATCCGCCCGCTGGTCATCAACGAAATCATGTATAATCCGATTTCCGGTTCGGACGACGACGAATACGTGGAGATTTACAATCGCGGCACCAACGCCGTCTCCCTGTCCAGGTGGCAGTTGCAGGACGGCATCAGTTTCACCTTCCCCACGAATGCCGTAATCGCCGCCGGCGCATACATCGTTGTGGCGAAAAACCCCACGAATCTTTTTGCGAAATATCCGCAGCTCAACGGCACGAACACGTTTGGCAATTTCAGCGGTTCGCTCAAGAACAGCGGCGAACGCATCGCGCTGGCCATGCCGGACGAACTGGTGGCCGCCGGGGTCACGAATGGTTTTTGCATCGTGGCGGACGAGGTGACTTACCGTGACGGCGGGAGCTGGGGCAAATGGAGCGATGGCGGCGGCAGTTCGCTCGAACTCACCGACCCGCATTCGGATAATCGTCTCGCCGCAAACTGGGCGGACAGCGATGAGAGCGCGAAGGCCGCGTGGACGACAATTGACGTGACCAACATTTTGGAGAATGGCCAGGGCACGGCTAACCGGTTTGAGTTTTTCCTGCAAGACGGTGGCGAAGCGCTCGTGGACAATCTGGCGTTCCTGAACAACGGCGGGGCGAACCTGGTTTCCAACGGCGACTTTGAAAGCGGCACGACCGGTTGGACGTTCGGGGGCGTCCTGCGGAATTCATACGTGCAAAGCGGCGCGGGCGTGGGCGGCGGCCAGGCCTTGCACATGGTGTCCGTTGGCCGTGGTGACACCGGCGCAAACAAAATTGTCAGCACCCTGACTGCCGCGGCGACCACCGGCGGCGCCAACACCGGCACCATCCGCGCCTCGGTGCGCTGGCTCAAAGGGTCGCCTTACATTCTCTTCCGTCCGCGCGGGCATTGGATGGAAGCTTCGCAAAAACTCAACGTGCCAGCGAATTGCGGCACGCCGGGATTGCCCAACTCGCGTTACGTGACCAATGCCGGGCCGGCCATCGTGGACGTGGCGCATTCGCCCGTGCTGCCCGCGGCGGGTCAGGCCGTGGTGGTCGGCGTGCGGCCGGTTGATCCCGATGGCGTGAGCGCGGTCACACTGAACTACCGCATTGACCCGGCGGCGAGTTACACGTCTCTCACGATGCTGGACAATGGCACGGGCGGCGACGTGGTGGCGGGCGATGGAATTTATTCCGCCACGATTCCCGGCCAGGCCTCCGGCATGCTGGCGGCGTTTTATGTTGCCGCGACAGACGCGGCGGCTTCCCCGGCGTCGAGCCAGTTTCCCGCCGGAGCGCCCGCGCACGAATGTCTCGTGCGGTGGGGCGAACCCACTTACGCGGGCAGCATCGGCACTTACCGCCAGTGGGTCACGTCCTCGAACCTGACGTTCTGGGCAAACCGCGAGTTGAACGCGAATGATCCGATTGACATGACGTTTGTGTATGGCAACAGCCGCGTGATTTATGGCGCGAACACGATGTATAGCGGCAGTCCGTTTCACGCGACCAGCGACAACGGGCCGATGGGTTCGTTTGCCTGCGACTACGAGGTCAATTTCCCGCCGGACGACCGGTTTCTGGGGAACGAGGCGTTTGTGTTGACGGCCTTCGACGTAAATTCGGCGGGATTTTTCCTGACGGAAAAGACCGGCCAGTCCGATCTCACCGGCGAATGGATCGCGCGCAAGCTCGGCCAGCAATACGATTACCGCCGCCATATCCACGTGGTGGTGGACGGCCTGCATCGCGGCACGATTTACGACGACGCGCAGCAGCCCAACGCCGACATGCGCAATGAGTATTTTCCCGACGACGTGAACGGCCAGTTGCGCAAGATTGATGACTGGTTTGAGTTTGCCGACGACGCCCAGACTTTCAGTTACGTCACCACCACCATCACGCGTTACAATAATTCCGCCGGCGCGATTGACGGCAAGCGTTACCGCTGGAACTGGAAACCGCGCGCGACCGACGACCCCAACGACTGGTCGCCGCTGACCAGCCTCATCATCGCGGTCAACGACACCACCTCGCCGGATTATGTGAACCGCGTCCGCGCCTGGATGGACGTGCCGAATTTCCTGCGGCCCATCATCACGCACCACATCTGCGGCGATTGGGACAGCTACGGTTACGAACGCGGCAAGAACATGTATGCCTACAAGCCCGACAACCAGGGATGGCGGCTGCAAATGTGGGACATCGAACTGGGCCTGGGCGTGTCGCAGAGCAAACCGCCCACTGACAGCATTTACGACATCCTCGACCCGACGCTGCTCCAGCTCATCACCAACGCGCCCGCGATTCACCGCGAATATCTGCGCGGTTTCCAGGAGGCATTGGACTCGTTTCTCCTGCCCGGCGTGCCGAATGCGCTGCTGGATGAACGCTACGCCAGTTTCCAGCAAAACAATGTGCCGCTGCTCTCGCCCGTGACGATTGAAAACTTCCTCGCCTCGCGCCGCAATTATCTGCTCACGGTTTTGCCGTCAGCGGCCTTCGCGGTCAGCAACGCCGTCAACCAGACCGTCAACGGCACGAACACCATCACACTGACCGGCAGCGGGGCGTTGAACGTGGAGAACATCCTGATCAACGGGATTTCCTATCCCGTCACCTGGACGAGCGTCACCAACTGGAGCGTCATCGTGCCGTTGAGCGGCGGGACAAACGCCCTCTCCATTTCGGCGCAGGACCGTTACGGTAACACCATCACCAACGCCACCGGCAGCGTGACGGTGAATTACACCGGCAACACCGTTGCGCCGGAGGGCTTCGTGGTGTTCAACGAAATCATGTATCATCCCGCCGTCGCCGGCGCGGAGTTCGTGGAATTGTTCAATACGCATTCCAATTACACGTTTGATCTCTCCGGCTGGAGCGTCAACGGGCTGGACTACACGTTCCCGTCCGGGACGATGCTGGCGCCGCGCGGTTACCTGGTGCTGGCGGCGGACACTTTCATTTACAACGAGACCTACGGCCCGACCAACGTGGCCTTCGACAAATTCAACGGCACGCTCGACTCGGACGGCGAAACGCTCACGCTTTTCCGCCCGAACGGGGCTTCAACGAATCTGATCGTCGTGGACCGCGTGCGTTACGAAACCGCCGCGCCGTGGCCGGTCATCACCAACGCCGCGTCGCTGCAATTGATGGATGCCGCGCAGGACAACAGCCGCGTGGCCAATTGGACTGTGGGCGCCACCAATGTCCCGGTTGCGTCGCCGCCCTCGCCGCTGGCCCTGTTGGCCTATACCAATCTCTGGAAATACATGCAGGTCTCCAATCTGGACGCGGCAAGTTGGCAGGCCACGAATTACAACGATTCCACGTGGCCGTCCGGTCCGGGATTGCTCGCGTTCGAAAACAACGTGCTCATCACCAATCTCATCCAAACCGTGCTCAACGATCCCCGCATCGTGACCAATGGACTGGGGGCTGGCCACGGCGATTACTTCCGGCTCACGTGGAAACTTACCAACAATCTTGCCGGCTACACCGTCACCGCCAATGCCTACGTGGACGACGGCGCGGTCTTTTATGTCAACGGCAGCGAGGTCGCCCGCATTCGCATGAACACCGGCACGGTCACCAACGCCACGCTGGCCAACGCCCAGCCGCCCGGCAGCGATGCCACCAGTCCGGACACCTTCACCATTCCCGCGTCCGCTTTTGCCGTCGGGACAAATGTCATCGCCGTGGAAGTCCACCAGGTCGCCGCCACCAGCAGCGACATCGTGTTCGGTTTCAAACTGGACGCCACTTACACGGGCACGGTGAACACGGTGACGAACCTGGCTTTCGCCACGCCCGGCGCGGCGAATTCCGTTGTGACCAATCTGGCCGAGTTCCCGCCCGTGTGGCTGAACGAGCTTCAAGCCAACAACGTCACCGGCCCGCTCGACAACAACAGCCAGCACGATCCGTGGGTGGAGCTTTACAACAATTCCACGAACGCCTTCAGCCTCGCGGGTTATTATCTCACCGACACCTACACCAACCTGACCAAATGGGCNNCGGCAGCGGTGGCGTCGCGCTCACCCGCGTCGTCAGCAACGCGGTGCAGATCGTGGATTACCTCAATTACAAGAATCTGCCCGCGAACTGGAGTTACGGCGACGTTCCCGACGGCCAGCCGTTCTACCGCGGTAAAATGTTCTTCAGCACTCCCGGCGGGACGAACAGCGGCGCCGCCGCGCCCATCGAGATTTACATCAACGAATGGATGGCCGACAACAAACACACGATCGGCAATCCGTTGAACGGCGCGTTCGACGACTGGTTCGAGCTTTACAATCCCGGCACGAACGACGTGGACCTCGGCGGCTACTACCTCACCGACACCTTGACCGAAAAAACGAAATTCCAGGTTCCCAACAACGGCCATTACCTCGTTCCGGCCGGCGGTTTTTGCGTGGTGTGGGCCGACAACAATAACAGCCAGAACAGCACCAACCGTCCGGAATTGCACGCCAACTTCGCCTTGAGCAAATCCGGCGAGGCCCTCGGCCTGTTCGCCGCCGACGGCACGACCATTGACGCCGTCACGTTCGGCGCGCAGGCCAGCGATGTCAGTCAGGGACGCTTCCCCGACGGCGCGGCGAACATTTACTCCATGCCCACGCCGACACCGGGCGCGGCCAACATCGTTCCCAACACCGCGCCCGTGCTCGCCGGCATCACCAATCGCGTCGTCACGCTCGGCCAGACGTTGAGCTTCACCGCCAGCGCCACCGACACCGACCAGCCGCCGCAGACTCTCAGCTTCGTCCTGACCAGCGCGCCCGTTGGCGCGCAGATTGGCGCGGCCAGCGGCGCGTTCACCTGGACGCCCGACCTTGCCCCTGCCACGAACAACATCGGCGTCATCGTGACCGACAACGGCACGCCCAATTTGAGTGCCACGCAGGCATTCACCGTGGTCGTCGCGCCCGTGCCGGTCACCACCGGCTATTGGATGAACGGGAATGAATTCATTTTCAGTTGGAGCGCGTTTGCGGGGCAGCAATTCCAGGTGGAATTCAAAGACGACCTGAACCAGGCCGGCTGGATTCCGCTTGGCAACACCATGACCGGCAACGGCGGCATGCTGCTGTTCACCAACGCGCTGGACGAATCCACACAACGATTTTTCCGCCTGCGAGTGCTGCCGTGAAATGCTGCGACCCGTCAGCGCAAGGGTGGAGTGATGGGGCAAAAGATTTTTAACCACGGATGAACACGGCGTNNCCGATGACCGCTTCGTATTCCATAATCGCGCAGGAAGTTTAACCATGGATGGACACGGCGTAAAGCCGCGTGGCGGCCACGCCACGTGAGGGTTCAACCCTTTTACGTCGGGCCACGCCGCTATACGCGGATGGGCACGGATTTTTTGCCGCGAAAGAACGCAGAGGACGCAAAGAGCTTGAACGCTGATAACGTAGGACAGCGCGTCCCGCCTGTCTCTACAGAAATCTTTCAGGGTTGTTTCACGCCGTCGCCCGGCGTAATCTCGCCGTGTCACGAAACCGAAACAAGCGGAACGCCGATCTCCGGATCGGCCCGGCTTCGGTTTCGGGGAAAAAACAAAACGACCAGAAAATAATTTAACCAAAATCATTTCGCGTAGCTTCGGCTGCTGTCCATTCCAAAACTGGCATTTTGACTTCAAAGACGGCGCTTGAAGACACGCCCCACCCGGGCGTGTCCGAAAGCGTTCTTTGAAGGGCACGCCAGTGCCTGGGATGGAGCGTGAGTAGGTCACGCCCATTTCATTTCAGGCACAGCACCTTTCACAGAACAAGCCATCCGACAGGGCTGAACGACACGCGAGCGTTTCAGCTCATGTCTCAACTCACCAATACGGAGAGGGAGAAGTTGTGCGCGTTGATCCGGGCGGGCGAACTGCTCCCGGCGCAATGGCGGGCACGGCTTTTCCCCGGCAGCGCGGCGTCGCCGCAAGTCGGCAAGGAATACCGGCTGGAATACGCGGGCAAGATGAAGCGCGAGGAAGTGCTGGCGCAGACGCCCGCCGCGCCGTGGCAACTCGTCCGCAGCTTTTGTTCGGAACGTCCGCACGCGGACAAGCGCTGGTGCAATCTACTGGTGTGGGGCGACAACCTGCTGGCCTTGCGCGAACTGCTGAACGACCAGCGAGGGCCGAATCGCTTCGGCACGCGCGGCAAAATCCGGCTCATCTACAATGACCCACCGTTTGCCACGCGGCAGGATTTCATGAAGGACAAGGAGAAGGCTTACCGCGACAAAGTGCTGGGAGCGCAGTTCATCGAGTTCCTTCGACGCAGGTTGATTCTGCTACGCGAAGTGCTGGCGGATGACGGTTTCATTTTCTTTCATCTCGACGGCAAAAAGGTTCACTACATCAAGGCGGTGATGGACGAGATTTTCGACGAAACAAATTTTCGTAACGAAATCATTCTCCCCCGACCGTTCACGAAGAATCTTCAACAACAGTTCAGCACGATCAGTTCGCTGAACGTCAGGCACGACACGCTCCTTTGTTATTCAAAGAAACCAGAAACAAAGTTTCGGCCAATCTGGGTGGACAAAGAGGTCATCGTTCATCCCGATGGACACTGGCATCACTTTTGGAGCACGGCTGACCGTCCAACGATGCGATACGAGTTGTTCGGCATCACCCCGAAAAGTGGTCAGTGGGTTTGGGGCGAGCCGAAAGCGAAGGAGTCGGTTGCGAACTACCGGCTGTATTTGAAGGAGGGCCAGCCTCGTGGACTATCGCTTGCCGAGTATTGGATTGAAACTGGAAAGAAACTCCGTTTCATCCGCAAGGACGATGAAGGGAAACCCCAATACTGGCGAGCGCCCGCTGACCAAGTGTTGGCAGACAGCCTCTGGCTCAATCTGCTCACCTACGAAAACCAAAAAATCTACGCCACCCAGAAGCACGACGATTTTTTGGCGCGGATAATTCGTGGCTATTCGGATGACGGCGACATCGTGTTGGATGCTTTTGGTGGGGGTGGAACGACGGCGGCGGTAGCTGAAAAACTCGGACGCCGTTGGATCACGATGGATTGCGGCAAGCTCGCGATCTACACGATGCAGAAACGTCTTTTCTCGCTTTCCAATGTGATTGGTTCAGGCACGAAGGATGACCGTTCTGAAACGGAACGCGTGGACGATTGGGCAGAGCATTTAAAGAATGCACCTGGCGTATTTCTTATTACCGAGAAGGCGCGCAAGGGCGAGTGCGAGGTGACGCTGGAATTACTCCACGACCTCGCCGCGCTAGTGAAGAAACATGCCCTTGTGAAGAAGGACACGGCGTTGTCGCTAGTCTGTCCTGGGGAAAAATTGCGCGTGCCCGCCGACAATCTTGAGGACACCGAAGAAGGGCCGGGCGCGAAGATGATCAAAGTTGACGGAGTTGAGTTCCGCATTTCGCTCATCGCGCCAAAAAACAAGACGGAAAAAGAAAAGCCATTGCCAGCCAAAGAATTCGCGCTGTATCGCGCGGGTATCTACGACATGGCGGCGATCAAGGAATTGCCGTGGGCGGAGTATCATCCGTTTGTGCTGAAGTTGTTCGGCGTGCGCGAGCATCCGCACAAGCGTTACGGACTCGCGCTGGACGGTTACATCGGCACGGAGTCGGCGTTGCTCTGGAATTATCCCGACCACCGCAAGCTCACGCTCGATCACGGTTATGTAGATGATCTGCACAAAACACTTCGCGGCAAGCCGGGCGAGAAGTTTTACGTCATCGCGCCGGTGGTGGCGATGGCATTCGCCGAGGATGAAGTGACACGCGGCCAGACGACCTACGTTTTCCTGAAAGTGCCGCTGTCAGTTTTGCATCGGTTGCTGGAACGCGACAAGCCCGCCGCGTTCCAACAGCCGACGAAAGAGGAGGACGTGAACGAGGTGATTGATGCGGTGGGTTTCGATTTTATTTCGCAGCCGCAGGTGGAGGTAAAAGCCAAGAAGGAAAAACGCAAGGGCGAGATGTTCGGCGACTTCGTGCTGGAAATCCGCGCGTTCCGCTCGCAAACGCTGGCAACCGACCCAGACGACTTCAAAAACTTCGAGACGTTTTCGATGGCGATGGTGGATTTGGATTACAACGGCGACGTGTTCCGGCTGGGGCGGGTGTTTTGGGCGGAGGATTTGTTGAAAGAAGCCGGTGAAGCGCCGGAGCGATTGCTGGTGCGCGTGCCTGAGCAGGATTTTGGCGGCAAACGGATGATGATGATTTTGTGCGACCGCTACGGGAACGAAAAGGCGCTGGCCTTTGAGAAAAAGGATTTCAAATGAGTGTGCAATTCCAAATCGCCGACCAAGTGTTGCGGGTGGACGACAAGCGCGACGCGACGGAAGCGGTCGTTCACAAATACGATGCGTTTCTGAATCTGCTGTGCGCGGATCGGTTTGCGTTCCAGCGCGACGCGGTGCGTGAGGTGTTGCGTTTTCTGGCTTCGGACAAGTATCCCGACCTCGAACGGCTGGCGCGGCAGAATTGGAACGCGAAGCCCGCGATTCAGCAGCGGCATGAAAGTCTGGACGCCTATCTCGCCAAGATGCCATTGCGTGACCGCAAGGCAGCATCACTCGACCTAGCGACGGGCGCGGGAAAAAGTTTTGTGATGTATGCGCTGGCGGCAATCGTTCTGGCGGAAGGTCTGGTGGATCGGGTGCTGGTGCTGTGCCCGTCGCTGACGATTGAAGAAGGGTTGCTGGAAAAATTCTCGGCACTGGCGGGCAACGCGGAGTTGTCCGGGATTATGAAGGAAATCGGCGCGGCAGTGGCAATTCCCGGCATCAGGCGCGGGAACGTGACGACGGGCGCGGGCGACATCTGCATCGAGAACATCCACGCGGTTTATGAGAACGCAGGTTCGTCCATCGCGGACAGCTTTGGCGGCAACGGCGCGCGGACGCTGGTGCTGAACGACGAGGCTCATCATCTATTCAGCCCGCCGGACAAGGCGTTGAAGGAATGGCT
>PLZL01000168.1 GCA_003152145.1 Limisphaerales bacterium | reverse complement strand
GCGTCATGGTATGGCTGGCGATTTCATCTCCATACGAGGCGGCAGTTTGCGCCTGCGACCAGGTAAAGGTGCCAACCCAGGTGTTGACCACCGTAAACAATGTCATTTTGAAACCGGCCGCATGGAACATCGGAACCGCGATGGTGTATTGATTGGGCAAATTATCATCAAAGGTATAGGTAATCGCCGCCGGCCGGAATCCCTCCCACGTTCCTATTTCATACGGAACCGCAACCGAACCGGCCCGGCCAACCACTGCGGCGGATGCCATTGCCAGGAAAATCATCGCCGGCAGGGGGAGAAAAAAACTTGCGAACGGGTTTTTCATACGGTTCCACTTTTTCAGGTTTATTTGCCGGAAGCCAGCTTTAAAAACTCCGCCTCGTCCAAAATTTTAATGCCGAGTTGTTGTGCCTTTTCAAGCTTGGAACCGGTTTCGGCGCCGGCCAAAACAAAATCCGTTTTCCTGCTCACGCTGCCGATCACTTTGCCGCCGAGCGCTTCAATCTTCGCCGTGGCTTCCTCGCGCGTCATCGTCGGCAGCGTGCCGGTCAGGACAAAAACTTTTCCGGCAAAAATTCCCCTCCTCGTTGCGGCAATCGCAGCTTTTTCACTGGCCGGATTAATTTTCAATCCGGATGTGAACTGCCCAACCCCAGCTTTTGCCTGAGATAAACGAAACTCTGCGCCCACATTTCGGCCGCCTGTTTGTGGTTCGCGGCTGCGGCGTGGCCACCGTCGGTGTTTTCGTAGAACAGCACATTGTGACCCTGCGCTTCCATGCGTGCGGCCATCTTGCGCGCATGGACCGGCGTGACGCGGTCGTCGCTGGTGGCAGTGACAAAGAACACTGGCGGATAGGCCTTGTCCACTTTGACGTTCTGGTAGGGCGAATATTTCAGAATCCAGTCGCGATCGGCGGACTTGGCGGGATCTCCATATTCGGCGATCCACGAAGCCCCCGCGCCGATTTGGGTGTAGCGGACCATGTCCACCAACGGCACCTGGCAGACAACCGCGCCAAAAAGTTCGGGCTGCTCCACCATGTTGGCGCTGACCAACAGGCCGCCGTTCGAGCCGCCGATGATGCCGAGTTGTCTGGGCGTGGTAATGCCGCGCTTGACGACATCCTGGGCCACCGCCTGAAAATCGTCATAAGCCTTCTGGCGCTTCTCTTGGAGCGCCGCCTGATGCCAGGCTGGGCCGAATTCGCCACCGCCACGGATGTTGGCGACCACGAACACGCCGCCTTTGGTCAACCACAGCATGCCAAAATTTGCCGAATAGCTCGGAGTCAACGAAATCTCAAAACCGCCGTAGCCGTTGAGAACGGTCGGAGCCGGACCGCTGAACTTCTTCGCGCGCGTCACAAAGTAGGGAATCTGGGCGCCATCTTTCGAAGTGGCGAAGAATTGCTCCGTCATCAGGTTCGAAGCATCGAAGCGCGCCGGCAACGATTTGATCGCCACCGGTTGGTTATCGCCCGCATCGGCATACAGTGTCGGGGGCTGGGTGTAACTTTGGAAATTAAACTGCGCCTCTGGTCTCCAGTCATTGGTTGTGACGATGTGCGTGGAGCCACCGGCGGGCAGGTCGAGCTTGGTGTCGCGCCAGAGGCCGTGGGCGCGGGGTCGAAAGACATAGATGCTGCCCGTCACGTTGCGGTTGATTGAGGCATAGACTGCGTCGCGACCGGTGACCACTTCATCCACCGAGCTTTTCGCATCCGGCGTATAAAGCACGGCAAAAGTCGGCCGCGTCCTGGTTTTCACAAAGGGCTCGACCGGAAACGCAACCAGCGATCCCTTGGCAATCGGCTTGCCGCCCGGCGGGGTCCATTCATCCCGAAGCGTGAATATCAGGCTGCCTTTGGTGGCGCCCTTCAGGTCGGCACCCAGCGGCAGCGGCAGCTTCAGCGTCGAGCCATCCGGCAGAACGTAGTAATATTCGGCTTCGAAAAAACTGGGGCCGCGCACGACGAGCGGAATCGTCTGACCCGGCCCATGCATCACCTCGCCGCTGCTTGCCACATCGCTCAACTTGCCGGTAAAAACCGTTTTTGCGGCGGCCATCGGCGTGCCGCGTTTCCAAAGCTTCACAACATTGGGATAACCGCTGGTCGTCATCGAGCCGGGGCCGAAATCGGTTCCGAACAAAACGGTGTCATCGTCGAGATAGGTGATCTCGGATTTCGCTTCTGCCAGCGCAAATCCTTCCTTGACGAAGCTCCGGGTGCCGGGATCAAATTCGCGCACCACCACGGCGTCGCCACCGCCGCGCGACAGCCGGACCAGGCAATGCCGGAGCGACGGCGCGTTTTCAGCTCCTTCCCATACCCAGTTCTCCTTCTCGTCTGCGGCCAGCTTGTCCACATTGAGCAGCGTGTCCCAATGCGGCTCGGCCTTGGCATAATCGGCGATCGTCGTGCGGCGCCAGATCCCCTTGGGATGCTGCGCGTCCTGCCAGAAATTGAAGACGTCATTGTGGTCCAGATTGCCGAAGGGGATGCGGTCGGTCGCATCCAGAACTTTGAGGATGGCATCGTAATACCTTTGATAATCGGGGTCGGTTTTCAGCACGGCGGAGGATTTGGCGTTCTGTGCCTTGACCCATTCCATCGCCTGGGCACCATGAATGTCTTCGAGCCAGAGGTAAGGATCGGTTGCTTCAATTTGCATTTGGTTCGTCTCCGTGCTGTCCGCACCACGCACTGTCCCACCACCGGCGAGCGCCACCACCAGCAGTATCACGCCCATCGTGAGACTGCCGGACCGCGATCCGTTTTTTTTGACACTTTGCGGAAAACGGTAGAATTGATTTTGATTGGCGTTCATTGAAGCGGACAGTAGCAAACAGGGAATTTGGTGTAAAGTGCTGCGCTTTTCACAACAGTCGCGCATTATTGGAATGTGCAGGATGTGGCGGAGGCCTGCGCGGAATTTCGGCAAAGATTGAGTTGAACGCCAAAATTGTCAGGTGGTTCCCCTCCTTTGGATTGGGGCATAGACGGCTCTTAAACGTTCGGAATATACGTCGTCGAGAAGTGGGTGTAGCTGCGTGTGGAGACGCTCCAGCACTATGCGCATTCTTCGTTCGGAACGACATATTTTCACCCGTTTCTCAAGAGCGCAAACAAGTTGTTCGGCGTGCAGTGAGCCCAAGCGAGAGGAAATTGCAGCCACCTCCCGCAAGTAACCACGAAGCGAACGAGGCGTCGCAGCACGCTCGAATGCCTCGATTAGAGTCGTGAAGGCAAAGTCAAAGTGGGCCGCATAGCTGATAAAAGCTTTCTTCATGGGCAATGCACCGAAACATCTTGGTAGCTAGGCTTAGTAGCCGCCGCTACCAAGCACGGTCGGTTAAAAATGGCAAGATCTGATTCCTTTGCCATGAGCGGAAATTAACAAGCGCACTATCCATCGTCAATTCAACCACTGCGCATCTTCAAGAAATCCACCTCGTCAATTATCTTTACATCGAGTTCCTTCGCTT
>PLZL01000022.1 GCA_003152145.1 Limisphaerales bacterium | reverse complement strand
ATCAGGTCCAAAACCAACTGGCCCCCTTCAATCCAGATTGCAGGAGTATCGTGGTGGGGTCGCATAAATGTTGCCGCCGACCTTGCATATGGAATGGCGCCAGCAATAGATGCTGATGCGATGTTCAAAGAATTGGGCGCGATGATTACTGACATACAGACACTGGGTGATCATGGCATCCAGAAGTGGTTGCGGATTGAACGTGACTCCATTGCTAAAAATGCAAATGAGAACCAGGAAGTGGCCGTAACATACCGCAAAACCTCAACACGCTATACGCTCGCCACGATAGTGTTGATTGGATTACTCGTGGGCACGGAGTCCGCATGGTATGCGAGTGGAGCCAAACAGCGGCTTGCATCGCAAATGCGAAACGAACTCGCCAGTGCTAGGAATACTGTAGAACAGGACACTTCAATTAAAGAATTGGTTCCAAAATCATTAGCGTCAGCCGAGCAGGAAACAGTTGCCGGCGAGACCGCCTTTGCAGGAAATAAATTTACCGATGCAATGGCGCATTGGACGGTGGCCATAAATACCTATTCCAATATACCCAATGTCGCCGCAGCGATGAAAAAAGCTTCCGCGTTGCAATCTCAATACAAAACGGAATTGGGAACTGTATATTTGCAGGAAACGGCAAGCGAACGCCTTAAGTCGGCATATCTGATGAAGGCTTTCACCGACTTAATTGACCAACACCCAAGCCCCAACGAGCCGTGGAAGACCGTCAAACAAGGTGCTGCGGAAGCTAGGGTGCTTGATGAGCAAACGAATTGGGCGCAGATGGGCATGGCATGGGAAAACGCCGGATCGAGTCTGCCGCAAGCAACACGGCTGATGCACGCTGACATCTGGGTGAAGCATGCAGAAGGCGAGATTAAGAAGGGCAATGCAAGCGGCGCTATTGAATATGCAGATAACGCATTGAGCGCGTTGCCTGGATATTCATATGCCATCCAGCGCAAGGAATTAGCTGGCAATATGAACAAGTATGATCAGTGGCTGCGCCAAGAGATTGAGGAGGGCGCGGTTAGTGCTGAAANNCCGGTGGCGAGGACTGGAAAACAATCAAGACCAGTGTTGAAAACGCACGAGTTCTGGCCAATAAAAATGAATGGGATAAATCCAACGATGAATGGAAAAATGCCTTAAGCAAGATGCCCAATGTGATTCTTGCCATGCGCTTGGAGAAGCTGGAAACCGATGCTAGAAGAGGCAATTGGGCAACGGTCTCGAGACTGGCAAGCAGGGTCCTGCAGGATAACCCAGACCATTTGCGTGCCAATGAATTAAAAAAGAAGGCTGATGGTATTGAGTCGGCCCGCGCTGCGGCATTGGCATACCAGCGAGCGATGTCTGAAGTATTAAACCACGAAGTCGCGAGCGACTACATTAAAACAGGTGACATGACGGACTTCGTTGCGCACATGGATAAATATGGTCAAGAGGAATGGGCGCAAGTCAAGGATGCCATCAGTAAGGCAGAAGCATTTAGTGCAAATGAACAGGGCGTTGAAAGTGCAAACGAATGGTCTAAAGCATATACCTTGTTTCCCTCGGCTGTTCATAGGATGCGTGCCGAAATATGGATGGAACAAGCGGATTTAGAGGTGAAAAATAATAATTGGACCAAGGTTCTCATCTATGTCGAAAACGCATTGAGAGAAAAACCCGACCATGTCCGGGCCAAACAGTTAAGAGATCAGGCCGATCCAATTGAAAAAAAGCGTTTAATGCAAACGCCATGACAAACTGAACGCGCGTTGCGCTCAATACCATGACAACAACCAATCCACCAAGCCGCAATTTTTACACCAGAAAGCCATTTCTATTTTCAATGGCGGCGATAGTTCTGCTATGCGGCGGCTTTTTAGCTTTCAAATTGGTCAGGGATAACACGACCCTCTCTTTCAGCTTTCTTCTCGATGGCAAGCCACTTTCAGTGGGCATGACCCCCACGGTTAAAGTGGACGGATTGCCGTTTACTAGCGGCTGCACGATTGCGCCGGGAAGCCATGAGCTTACTGCTGAACTACCGAACGCTGAATCTTTTGCACTCCGCGTGCGGGTGCTTTATGGAAACAAGAATCTGGGAGATTTGACGCTCGAATCCAGCAAAGGGTCTTTGCTTGTATCGGTGAATCCATCTCCGGCCAGTGTCATTGTGCGGCGGGGGATTGAAACGATAGGGAATGGAGATGCCCCATTAACCTTGGAAAAACTCCCCTTTGGAGATTATGATCTAGAAATCAAGCATGGTGAATACAAAGAAGCTCACTCCGTTAAAATCCAAGGTAAGCAGCGCACCGAGGCGAAAATTGATCTCAAGTTAGGGGGTGTTGACTTATCTTCCGCCCCGGCAGATGCCGAATTTGAAATATCAGGAAACGCCCGCCACTGGCAGGGGAAACTGCCAACGCACGTTGATGACGTTCCGGCGGGGGCCTACACACTTTTGCTTCGTCGCGGCGATTATACCGAACAACATCCGCTTAACATCACCCGTCAACAACGTCTTGCAACAAACGTTGTCATGAATCTGGGAAGCGTGGATTTATCTTCCGATCCTTCGGATGCCGAATTCGAGTTGTCCGGCAACGGGCTGCACTGGCAGGGCAAATTGCCAACTAAAATAGATTATGTCCCTTGCAAAACTTATTCGTTGATTGTTACCAGAAAGGGGTGGGAGCTTGGAACAAACATTGTCGTAAGTCGTGGTCTTACGGCAACCAACAAGACAGAGTTTTCCTACGGCTCAATTGAAGTAACCAGCGAACCAACCGGCTTGGTAATTGCCACGAACGGTGTGGAAATCGGCAAGACGCCAACGACTCTCCGTGAGTTGAGACCGGGGCAATATAAACTAGCCGCTACGGATGGTGAGAATGATTTGCTGGCTGACATCAACGTCGGGCAAAGAGAACCGGCAAAATTCGCATTTGTCTTCCATTACGGGACGGCGCAATTGGCAAGCACTCCTGCGGGCGCATCCGTATTCCGCAAAGGAAAAGAGGTCGGTAAGACACCATTGAAGCTTGAACACATACCGGCTGGCGAAACCGCAGTCACACTAAAGCTCGATGGTTATGTAACAACAAATTTTGCACTTCACGTTGTGGAAGGTGAATCGGCCAACTTAACGGCCAAATTGGTCAGCGAGCGTCACGTCCAAGGCATGCAGCAAGCGGCACAAGCTTTTGCTGCGGGGCAATTCTCAGAATCGCAAAAGTTCCTTACCGCTATATTGGAACGCGAACCTAATGACCCGGAAGCGATGGAGTGGCAGGATAAGGTTTCCCAAGCGGTCGCGAAGGCAGAAGAAGCGTCGAGGGTGAAGCAAGCCGATGCCATAGCGCGGACGCTTGTTTCCTTGACGTGGCTGGATTTTCAGAAGGTGTTTACTGATTGCACAGATACGAAGCAGGTTCAGAATCCTGTCCAGGTTAATGACGGCTACTATGATAAAAGTGGAAAATTCCACGTGACCGGGCAGCACACGGAAATGCAAACCGAAACTGTTCATATATTTAATCCGATAAAGTTTTCGAATAAATACCAAGGCAAGACGTTTGGTTTTAACTGTCCGGATAAGTGGAGCGTGTCAAAGATTGATAAAGAGGGCGGTATTTTGCTCAAACAAACTCGAGGTTTATTAGGTTCTGACAACATAAGTGTAACTGCACCCGCGAGTGATTCGGACGCCTTGAGATCGTTACAAAAGGGTCAAAAAGTAACAATTAAGGGTGTGCTTACAAAATGTGAGCCGGGAGTTTTTGTCCAAACTCTCTACCTAGAAGACGCGGAAATGTTAGACAATCTACAGCAGCAAAAGACCGATGCAACCCCCAAATTATCGACATCGAATCCAGTCGTTTCCAGTGAAGCAACCACTGGAAACGAGCATGTTAGCATACCCCCGACCCTTCTTAATCCAACACTCACCGATGGCCGCTGGGGATTTGTAAACCAGTCCGGCACAACTGTGATCAACCCACAGTTTGAGCGGGCGCAATCGTTTTCCGAAGGACTTGCGGGAGTCAG
>PLZL01000145.1 GCA_003152145.1 Limisphaerales bacterium | reverse complement strand
CGGAGTTTTCACACAGCCTCGCGCAGCCACAGGCGCAACGTGCCGGCTCGTCCACCGGAGTCCGGAGTCCCCGGACGCGGTTCCAGCCATCTTTTCTAGCACAGGCGGCTCACTGGCAGCGACGTGAACCGCTGATCAAGCTGAATGAAAATGAGCGCAAGGGTTAACCGCGCCATCCACCGGAACGTTCCTCGCGCGGGCGGGCTTCGTTGACCTTCAGCGCGCGGCCTTTCCAATCCTTGCCATTCAAGGCCAGGATGGCGGCCTTGGCCCCTTCCCCGGTGTTCATGGTGGCGAAGGCGAAGCCACGAGGCCGCCCGGTAACTTTGTCCATGATGACCTTGATCTCGTCCACCGGGCCGTGTTTCGAAAGCATGTCCCGAAGGTCGTTTTCGGTGACATCAAGGGAAAGATTTCCCACGTATAATTTTGTGCTCATAAGGACTGTATCATTCAGACCTGCTACTCTCTTCCAGACTGTTCCCGGCGATCGGGTTTCAAATCATCACTGAACGATGTTCAACTGAAGATTTGCCATGTGCTGGAAGCGACAAGCTATCTCTGAGACGGGTGTTGTAAGCTCGGCGTTTCCCCCCAAATAGCAAGCACCATTTGAAAACCTTCGTTCGCATCCGGGACTGTCGGCCGCGGAATCTGACTCTCACAAGTCGGCATACCGCGCCTTCAACATTGCCGAGAACCGGGCCGCCTTCTGCTTTCGGCGTTTCCTGGCGCTGGGCTTTTCGAAGCGCCGACGCAGGCGGACCTGCACCAAGGTTTGTTCGCGGTCCAGTTGCTTCTTGAGCCGGTGCAGGGCCTTCCCGACCGGCTCTCCTCTTCTGAGTTTAACTTCAGACATATCCAAGAGTTAACTTGTAGCGCAGCAGCTTGTGGCAAGGCACTTTGTCCTCTTGCCCAATGGACGGGCCGCTTACCCGTGCCGCAACTGCCGTTCGGCTTCGAACCAATGCTCCTGGTCACGGCCCGGCTCCTGTCCTTGCGCGAGCCAAATCTCGTGGGCTTATTCCGCGATCGCTGTCGGGGATGGGGCTGCGCTTTGCAGCTTTGATGGATTGCGCAACGAACCTTTGCCAATCGCAACTTGCGTTGATTTCATGGCACCCCGTTCGCTGGAAGTGGGAGGCGCTGTTTTTCCTGTGTTTGTAATCATATTTTTGTTCTTTCTGGAACTGTTTTTTTGTTTGGTTTGAGCCGCGATTGCGGCTCCGGCTTTGCAGTGCAGGGAATAAGAGGGGAGTGAATGCCAAGACGAACGGCAGTCGGACACCTGGTAAACTATGCTCCGTTTGCAATCACACCTTACGCCGGAAACCGGGCTGGGCGAGATAAATCGGCTTGAATCGCCTGCCAGGGGTAATGTCCCGAAAGGGGCAGTTAACAGCGGTCCTTTTAACAGGCTCTTGACATGCTCCCAAAGAGTGATATGTTGAGATAGATTTGGCCTGCTCCCCTGGGCGGCTTGCAAGGTGTCCCTCTCCTGTCCGGCTGAATTCAAAGTCTAAACAATCAATTGCTGCATAGCCGCAGCCGACACATTTATGAACATATTACTGCAAAACAAAAAAACATTGACCTACTTAACGGGCCTCTCCACCTGGACGATGCAACACGAAAAAGCGCACCGGTTTGGAACAGGGATGGAGGCCCTCTTTTTCTGCTTCAACCGCCAGCTTAAGAACATGCAGATTCTGGGCGAATTTGTTGACCCGCGAATCAATTTCACGATTCCGGTGACGGACCTCAGAGGTGGCTGATTTTCAGGTCAAATGACAAACGACTGGCTGACACAACTCAGTCAAGCATGCTTAACAGATTTGAAAATGTGGCAGCCAATCGGGTCATAAAACCATCACCACCCCATGAAAATCAAATCCATCAACCGAGCACTCTGTGGTGAAAACAGCATTGCCGTGACCACAGACCCGCAATTGACCGGGCAAGTCTATGAGAAATTCCGGCAGATGTTGGAGACAGACGAGCAACTGGGTGTTTATCAGCCAAACTTCGCCAAGGACGGAACGCTGGTATTCAGTCCGGCATCCTTCCCGCCGGGTTTTCGTGAAAACATCGAACACCTTTTGAGCAGCGCCGAGTCATTCTTGAAACATGCTGCTGACGTGCGCCTGGAGAAGTCCGACCGTGAGCACACCGCCAAAGAGCAGATGATACAGGCGGCGGCCAAAGCCTTGGGCGTGCCGATTGAGTGAGCCGCGGGTTATTGGGGTGACTGGAGAGGAATCAAATATGAACAGAATTATTGAATATGAAGTTGCAACTGCCGAGAGAGATGTCAAAGAACTCACTCAATACGTGAATCAGCTTGTCAAGATTGAGGGCTGGCAACATGGAGGATTAAACGAATGACCGCCAGATCAGGTTTTTCCAGGTTATGCCTTTATGAAATAACCATCGCCGCCCGAACTGTTGGTGGGCAGGCGCGATGGTCCGAAACCGCACCCGCCAACAAGAAATGAAATTATGAATACATTGACGCGTTGGAATCAGTTAAGACAACTGGAAGCCCTGCAACAAAGTTTGGGCAGCCTGTTCAGCCGGTCCCCGGCCCAGTGGCCCGAGGGCCAGGAGGAACAGATAGCGGTGCCCGAATGGGCCCCGTTGGTGGACATCAGCGAAGACGACAAGGAATACCTGATCAAAGCCGAATTGCCGGAAGTGAAGCGAGAGGATGTGAAGGTCACGGCGGAGGAGGGCACGCTGACCATCACGGGTGAACGCAAATTCGAGAAGGAGGAGAAAGGCAAAAAGTATCACCGCGTCGAACGGTCCTACGGCAGTTTTGTGCGGAACTTCTCCCTTCCGGATGATGCCAGCCCCGCGNNCAGCCGCCAAACTCAACAACGAAGGGAAGATGATGAAAACATTGGCCGGTTTGTGGATTGACCATCGGGAGGCCGTCATCGTGATCCTCTCAGACAAAGGCCAGGAGACAAGGCGGGTAAAATCGTATGTGCAAAAGCAACTCCGGCGCTCCGGTCGTTCGCCCTCCCAAGCTCCTTTTGAGGCGCAGATGGTTCCAGCAGATGATTCGCGAGAGCGAGAATACTCGGGCCATTTGGCGAATTACTACGACGAAGTTATTTCCTGCCTTCGCCCGGCAAAAACGATTCTGCTATTTGGCCCGGGCGAGGCGAAGGACGAGTTAAGGAAGCGCATCGAGAGGAACAAACTTGATGTGCGCATCATGAGGTGCGAAACGAGCGACAAGATGACGGAGCGCCAGATTTCCCAGAAAGTGCGCCGGCACTATTTGCCGTCTGGCGCAACCCTGCCCCCTGGCAGAAGAAGCAAGCGGTGACTACGAGGTGAGCAAGAAAGTTCTTTTAGGCGACATGTAGCTGAGGAATTCTGCAATCCTCTTTGTCAACCTGCGCGACGGAATGGTGGTGCCGCGTTCCCAATTGCTGACGGAAGCGGAAGAAATCCCAATTTTTGCGGCAACGTCAGTTTGTAACCAGTGTAGTTCCAAGCGGTGCTTCTTGATTTGCTCGCCAAGCGTCTGCGGCTGTGACGGAATTCGCTGGTTCAATTTCCAATGCCGCGGGTATGGCTGGAGTGGCCGGGAAATTTGAATCGGGCAAAGCGAGAGCAGGAGGCGTATGTTTATCAAGCGTCAGTTGGCGCCAATGGTTTCAAAGATTTCGGTTCCGCTCTTTGGCGGTGGCGCGAAGTCCGCTCCACAGTGTTCGCACTTTTCGCGATCTACGAGCCGCACCTCTTTGCAGTTGGGACAAGGTTCGCGCGCAGGCCATTCCTGCACGCACAGAAATCCCAACAGCCCGGGCAGGCCGAAGAGCAAATGGAACACCGCCCATTTCAATTGGCCTCCAATGGCAAAGTGATACCGCCGACCCAAGCGCCAGCCGACTGCGGCACAGACAACCGCTGTTGCCACGCTGAACAGCAGGTCCTTCCAAGGGAAATCCCGAAGCACGTCCATACCGCTCAGAAACACCAGGAAAGAATAAAATGCCGGCGGCACGACTGAACGCAACAATCTTTCAGTCAAATTCGGCTTCCATCCCCGATAGCCTGACAGGGAAGGCAGGTTCGTGCTTTCGAACGCGCCCTGGCCGGCGGCGAGCCAAACAACATGGGAAGGCAGGCTCCATCCCATGATCTTGTTCGTTTGTTCGTTCGGATTGAGCCACAGCGCAAATCGGTTGGTAGCTTCCAGGAAGGATACCGTAACACCGTTGTAGGTCGGATAGGCCGGCACGTATAGTATCCGCCAGACCACCTGATCATCTGGCGTCAGCAGTTGGACGAACTCCCGGGTCACGACGATGGTGTAATTCCAATCATCACCCTTGAGTGAAACGTCCAGCGCGCCACCAATGCGATCATTGTTCGTTGCGGCAAAAAAAACGCTGGTGGTGCGGTTTTCAAGGTTCAATTTGTAAACGACAGTGTCGGTTATGAGCGTCCGTGTGGGAACCGAGGAATTAATATAGTTGTTTCCAGATTGGCCCTCTAGGCGGCTGAAACGGTCCGGTCCGGTCGTAAGGCCGGGAGTGAAGCCACTTGGACCCAAGCTGCCGATGAACCGGCGCGACGCTATATCGTATCCCCATAACCGCCCGTTCCGGTTCCAATACCACAGTGTGTCTGGGGTTTGCCGCCACAAACTGAAAAAGTGGGAACATTCCGTGTATCCTCTTTGATTGCTCTTTTGGTATTGTGCTTGATTCTCGAAATCGGCTTGGATGCTGGATTCCGAATCATCAAGCCGGTTGAAATCATTCAGGGTGATGGGGCGTCCGGTCTTCGCGTCTTTCAGCGGCACGCCATTTAGATCCGTGATTTCCAGCGGTTTACCGGCCGGTTGGGCCATTTTGTAAACCTGGCCATCTTTGGTCATTTGATACCGCGACCAGTGGAAAGACGCCTGGAAGGAATTCGGAACCAGTGACTCAAGCAAGACCACCACAAACATGACCACGACGAAACCTCCGAACATCAACGAGGTGGCCAGTCCCCGCCGCCCCAACGGCGGCTGGCCATCGTAGTAACCGTTGCTCATAAAGCTGTCCCAAGCGGCGGTGGCGACGATCGCTCCGCCCAGCAGGATTAAAAGGAGCGCCCGCCAAAAATCGGGCACATTGGCCACCGTCACTGAAACCAGCATGGCCACGCCCAGACCAAGCCCGCGGCTCGCATACCAGCGCGCCTGCCGCAGGCCGGTCAACAGTCCCGCAAAATAATAAACGACTCCCGAGAGGAAATAGGCGGTGACCGGCAAAACCATCGCCCATTCAAACGGCGCGGCGATGTGTCCCGGAATCCGTATCATCAGGATCAGTCCTAATAGGGGCAAACCCATGCCGGCTACGTAAAGGCAAAGGCCGGCAATGACCTTTGCAAAGAATATCCTAATGCGCGAGAGCGGACGATGGATCAGAAACGCCCAAAGGTCGCGGTGCCGCTCGTTGTGGACCTGAAACCAGCCAAGGATGGCGCTGAAAATCGCGCAACACACCATGGCCAGTTTGGGGAAACTTCCCAGCAACGGCTGAACACTTTCGCTGTTAGACCAGCCGGTTTGCCCCAGGGCCAGATTGGCAAAATATACGGTGCTGCTGCGGTAGGCCTGCACCAGCAAGAAAGTGAAAATGCCAAAACCGATGACGGCCAGTATGAAGTTTTCTCGCAGTTCCTTTCGAATCAATGTCTTCATGATTGCGCCTCCGTTTCCGAGAGGATGAATGATTTCTCACCCCGCTCGCCCAGATAGCTGATGAACGCATCCTCCAAGTTGATGGGAACCATTTCCATCTCCACGGGCGTCAGCGCCCGCAATGCCCGTTCCGTCGTTCCATTGTAATGAACGCAGGTCAGCCGGAGCTCGCCTTCCGTCCGGACCGCCTGCCAACAGTCCCGGAATTTCGGGCAGGGGCGGCGGCTTGCCGGGAAACCGGAGCCTCACCTGCTGCACGCTCTTCCGGAACGTCTCCAACGGACAGCAGACGCGCAAAATACTTCGATCCAGAATGGCAATGTAATCGGCCACCCGCTCCACGTCGGCCAATTCGTGCGAGGAAAAGAAAATCGTCCGATCTGACCGGCGGGTGAGATAAATCATAGACTCAACCAATGACCGGCGCGCCACCGGGTCCAGTCCCTGCGTTGGATCGTCCATGATCAACAACTCCGGTTCGGGCGCCAGCGTCAGGCCCAGGCTGAGGCCCGCCCGCTCGCCCCGCGAGAGGTCCTTCACCCGGCTGCTCATCCTAAGGTTGAAATGCCCGACCACACCCCGGAAGATTTTTTCATTCCAGCGGGGATAAAACCGCGATTGAAAATCGCTGCACTCCTTGACGCTCATCCAGCCGTAGAGCTGATGTTCCTCGGTCAGATAACCGATGCGGGCCCTAGCTTCCGTTGGCAGGTTGCGGATGTCATGGCCGAGGATGACTCCCTGGCCCCGCGTCGGCTGCAGCAATCCAAGCAGCATGCGTATTGTCGTGGTCTTCCCGGAACCGTTTCGCCCTAGGAAGGCAAAAACACTTCCACGCGGCACGTCCAAATTCAGGCCTTCGACGGCCGGCTTGTCGCCAAAGTATCTGGTAAGACCACGGGTGCGAATAACGGGTTGATCATTCATTGTTTGGCTTGCCTCCCTTCACCTGTTTCCACTGGCCGAGTTTCTTCTCGAATGCCTCCTTCAGTTCTTGATGCGTAAAATCCAGCGCCATCGCCTCGCCGATGGCCGCGTCAATTAGCGGCTCCAGACGCCGCCAAGCCTCCTCGGAGGTGAACACCTTTCGCTTGCGGGCGATGAAAACACCGCGCCCGGCCCGTGATTCGATCAATCCGTCGCGGGTCAGATCGGAGTAGGCGTGGGCGATGGTGTTGGGATTTACGACCAGTTCCTCCGCCAGCGCGCGGACGCTTGGGAGCTGATCGCCCACGGACAGCTTGCCGGTGACGACAGCCTGCCACACCTGATCGGTGATCTGCTTGTAGATCGGGACCTTCGAACCGGTGCTGATGGCGACGCTGAAATTCACTGTTCTATTACAACTAATACACTTGGTCAAAAATGTCAACGTGTTTTTTGAATTTGTTTCTCACCCAAAAAAACTGTAAACGCCAGTTGAAAAGTGCGCCACCCGCCGCAGTTTTCAATCGGCGTTTACATACTAGGCCGAACACCCCTCCAAACATCCGATTTTGGAAAATGAGGCAGTCGGTTTCCAGCGATCAGTTTCCCATCCCCAAAGCGTTTTGATGCTGATGCCTAATTCCGACGCCATTTGCTTCCTCGTTTTCCGTAATTTTAGCCTGTTTTGTTTCATCTTTTGACCAAGGGTGGCGGGGGCGTAAGGTGACAAAAAGGCAATGAACGGGGTTCGTTGCCATTTGGCCTTCCGCGCGTTGGATCGTTGAATGGGCTAAAACCGCATTTTTTTGACCGAAGTGTGTAAAAACCAACACACCATTCTGGCGATGAGCTTCAGGTTTTGGGGCATGACGAATCCAAGCGAAGAATGCCAGCCAAGATCTGCCATTGGGCTTGGGTTGGAAGTGATTGGTCATGTTCCCATGCTCGGATCGTCCGTTCTGTAACCCCTGCTTTAAGAGCCACTTCTGGCGGGGAAAGGTTGGCTTCGATGCGTTTCAACAAGAGGTAATCGCCTGTTGTTTTGGGGTTGACGGGAATGAGCTTTCGGGGGCTAAATCTCTGCTTGAAATGGTCGAATTTGACATGCACCGTGCGGTGTGTAAAAGCCAACAGTTGACCCAACGGCGAGTGCACCGTTGGCTGAGTCATTCGCCCGATTTGGCGCTTGCCGTTCTTCGCGCCGTGGCTCAGCTTTGGAACGTTAGGCGGCGTTGAGCATCACACACAAATTTTATGACGCTACTTTGGATTGCTCTAGGATTGGTTGTAGTTGTCTTCGCTGTTACAAAAGCGGTTCGCGGACACTGCGCACGCTGTCCATCTTGCGGCCAGCGTGGACTTCGTTGCATTCGAGGGGTTCGCCCTACCATTACAGGTGGCCAGAAGCCTGGGCCGGAGAGTTGGACAGCCTATTATCTTTGCAAGTATTGCGGAGCGCATTACAAGCGGCATCTTGGCGGCGAGTTTGAGATTCCGTCCGCGGAGGAATGGGCACAGTATTGTGCAGGCAAAGTATGAGAACCATGCTGTCTCTTAAGAAACTAAGC
>PLZL01000428.1:253-6265 GCA_003152145.1 Limisphaerales bacterium | reverse complement strand
CCGCCCATGTTCGGCTCCGGGTTTTGTGGTGGCCTTCCTGTTGTTCGCGTTGGCTGTCTTTCCGGCGAATCTCAGAGCCGATACCAACGATTTCCTGTGGGTGAGAACGGCCGGCGGCAGCGGCGCCGAGGTGAGCCACCAGATTGCCGTGGACAATGCCGGCAACAGCTACATAGTCGGCTACTTTAATTCCACCAACTTCTCCATCGGCGGCATTGGCCTGACAAATAATTTCCCGTCGAACGTCAACCCCTGGGACGGGTTCATCGCGAAATATGACACTGCCGGAAACGTGCTCTGGGCCACCGGGTTCGGCGGCACGAACAACGATCGGGGATGGGGCATCGCCGTGGACACCAACCGCAATTGCTATGTGACCGGCTTTTTCAATTCGACAAATTTTCTTATCGGCGGGGTGACGCTCACCAATTTTTCCCCGAACGGGAACAACTCCGTGTTCGTTGCCAAGCTCGATACGGACGGCAATCTGCTTTGGGCGCACGGGCCGGACGCGGGTTACAATTCCAGCGGCTATCAGGTTGCGGCGGACAACGCCGGGAATTGTTACGTGACCGGCAGCTTTTACGGCACGAACACCTTTGGCGGCATCAGGCTGGTCAGCCGTGGTTCCTCGGACGCTTTCTTGCTGAAATACGACCCCTCCGGCAGCCTGCTTTGGGCGCAACAGGCGGGCGGAACGGCAATTGATGGCGGCATTGCGGTTGCGTTGGATCCCGCCGGCGATCCGTATTTGCTCGCGGACATCCGCAGCACGAACGCGGCGTTCGGCGGCTTTGTTTTGTCCGTGAGGGGAACCAACACCTGCCAAGATTTTGTGGTGGCAAAATACGACCCCTCGGGCAACGTGATTTGGGCGAATGTATTTGGTGGCACCAGTGTGGATTCCGCGACGGGCATCGCGGTGGACAGATCCACCAACTGTTACATCACGGGAAACACCAGCAGCAGCAATGTCTATTTTGGGAGCATCGTCCTGAGCAACGCCTACAATCTTCTGCCTGACACGGCCCTCTTCATCGCCAAACTGAACCCCTCCGGCAATCCCGTTTGGGCCGTGGCCGGCCAGGGCAACAACAACGTCGCCAGCATGGGCATCGCCCTGGACCCATTTGGCAACAGCTACATCGCCGGCTTTTTCCTAAGCGCCACTTTTGCATTGGGTGGCGTGACACTCACCAATACCGAACCGAACCTGATTGCCGGCGGGCCTGCCGACGTTTTTGTGGCGAGGTTCGATCCCTACGGAAACCTGATGCGCATCATCGAAGTGGTGGGCACAAACGACCAGCGGGCGATTTCGATTGCGGTGGATTCAACGGCCACCCCATTCATCACCGGCTGGACGCAGGGAACCAATGTCCTGTTCGGGTCGTTCGCCGTCACGAATACTTACCTCGATTTGTTTGTCGCAAAACTGGACCCGGATTATCCGGTGCTGCAAATGCAATCAGGCAACGACCCCGCCTTCCATATGTCGGGCATGGCTTTGGCATCCTGGCCGTGGAACAAGACCGGGGGTGCCAATTACACGCTTGAATCATCCACCAATTACACGACTTGGACTCCTGCTGATAATATCTTCGGTTTCATGATAGGCGGTGGCCGGTATTGGTTCATTATTCCGACGACCGGCGACCATATGTTCTACCGTCTCCGGTTTGACCCCTGAACACGGTAACGAATTCTGGAATCAGAAGGCATGAGCCAAAAGGTCACGCAAGATTTTATCATGCGTTGTCTCAAACCAGATGGCGCGCCTGACGCTTGGGCAGGGCAGTTCTGGGCTTTCGCAGCGGGGAAAATTTTTCTTCGGACAGAAACGGCTTCAGGAAACCGGGTTTGTCGTGGCGTCCGCCGCGGCGGTAATCGCGCCACAAGGTTTCGGCCACCAGCTTTGGGTCGAGACGGAGTTCGGCGGTGAGAAATTCAAAGAGCAGTTCCATCAGTCGCATCAGGGCGATGCCGTCGGTGCGGTGAGTGCGCGCGTGGAGCCAGTCGCTGAAACGGAGGAAACTGGCGAAGGGGCGTAGGACAGGAATCCTGCCTGTCTCATTATTTTCCGGATTAGATGGAGACAGGCGCGACGCCTGTCCTACGCTCCAAATCAACGGCGTGCTCTCGATGAAGTTGCCGCTGTTGCCAACCATGTCCCAGTAGCGCGCGAGCCGGCGCAACCTTTGCATCATCGCGAAATCAATCAGCTTGTTCTGGAGAATCTCATAGGGCGGATGCGGATTGTAAATCATCCGCCAGTCGGTGTTGTGCCGGACAATCGGCGTGCCGCGCAGCCGTTTCAGGATGCCCACCTGGATTTCCTGCGGGCCGAGCGTGATGAGCCGGTCGAAACCGGCGGCAAAACTTTCAACGGTCTCGCCGGGCAAACCGACAATCAGGTCGGCGTGAATGTGGACGCCGGTTTCGCGGCGGAGAAAATGGAAATTATCCGCGAGTTTGTCGTAATTCTGCCGGCGTTTGATCAGGCCTCCGACTTCCTCGTTGAACGTCTGGACGCCCACCTCGAATTGCAGCGCGCTCGGCGGGAATCTGGCGATGATTTCGCGCAGCGATTCGGGCAGCCGGTCGGGAATCATTTCGAAATGGAAGAAATGGCCGGGCTGATAACGCGCAAGAAAGAATTCGAGAATCGTTTTGCTGAAGCTGACGTTGAGATTGAACGTGCGGTCAACGAACTTGAACTGTTTCAGCCCGCGATCCAAAAGCTTTTGCATATCGCCGCGAAATTTGTCCAGTGGCACCTGCCGCACGGGAATGTCGAGCGACGACAGGCAGAACTCGCAGGTGAACGGGCAGCCGCGCGATGCCTCGACGTAAATGATGCGGTGCGCGAGGTCGTCGTCGGTGTAAAGGTCGTAGGGCAGGGCAATTTGCGAAAAGTCTGGCAGTTCGGCGGGGATGATTTTGGGGTAGGGCGCGCAGTCCTCTGCGCGCCGTTTGTGAGTTGTATTTTGGGCGGCGGGCAACGGAGTGCCCGCCCTACCTCCTAGCAATACACCGCACACCTCCGCAAATTTCAAATCGGCCTCGCCGCTGATGACGTGGTCGGCAAGCTGGACGATTTTTTGTTCCTCGGTTTCGTAGCTGACCTCCGGTCCGCCGATGATGATTTTGATGTCCGGCCGGACGCGTTTGATGGCAGCGATGACCTCGGTCGTCTGTTCGACGTTCCAGATGTAGATGCCGAAGCCGATGATTTTCGGATTGTGCGCAAGGAGGATTTCCGCGATGTCGAGCGGACGCTGATTGATGTCAAATTCAGCGAGGCACGCGCGTGGTTTCAGTTCACCGAGGTTGGCCAGCAGATAGCGAAGGCCGAACGCGGCGTGGATGAACCTCGCGTTGAGCGTGGTTAAAACGATGTCCGCCACGTTCCCAGCTTAGCAATGCGCGGAGTGGTGTGCAATGAAGCAGAGGCATGGTGGCGACCCTGGGAGCGCCGCCGTCCCCGCAGCACATATGAATTTTCATCACTTAAGCAGCAAGCCGGCGGGACGCCGGCCCGCCCAGGAGAAATCAGCAATCGAATTTTCATTCGACCCGGCGGTCGAATCTGCTAAAATGCCCTCGTATGACACCCGATGATATTTTACTGGAAGCCGAGGACAAGATGATCAAATCCGAGCAGGTGATCGTGAACGGATTCGCTGGCGTGCGCACCGGCAAGGCGTCCGCCGCGCTCGTTGAAAACATTGTGGTGGAGGTCTATGGCTCGCAGATGCGCATCCGCGAGCTGGCCGGCATCACCACGCCGGAACCGCGGATGCTTGTCCTCACGCCGTGGGACTTCAATTCGCTGCACCCGATTGAAAAGGCCATTCAAAAGGCGAACCTCGGTTTCATGCCGGCGATTCAGGGCAAAATCATCCGGCTGGCGTTCCCCGAATTGAGCCAGGAACGCCGTCAGGAATTCGTCAAAATCACCAAGAAGATGGCCGAGGACGGGCGCGTGGCCGTCCGGCACGTCCGGCGCGACGCCATGGAGCAGTTGAAGAAACACAGGCACGACAGCGGCATCACCGAGGACCAGGAGAAACAGGCCGAAAAGGATTTGCAGAAGCTCACCGACCAATACATCGCCAAGATAGACCAGCACCTCGCCGCCAAGGAAAAGGAAATCATGACCGTTTGAGTGCATGAAATAAATGCCCGCCATGAATCGCTGAATGAAAATTGTTTCTTCAATCATTCTGGCGTGTTTTTGTTCAATCGTTGCCAATGCTAAAGATGCGTGCATCTTCATAGACGGAAAAATTAACAACAAACCGGTCAGATTTATTTTCGATACGGGGTCGGACACTCCTTTTGTTCTGTTCTCGGCAACTATTCAGAAATTGGGCTTAAAAGTTACGTCCCCTCCGACAAATAACCAGGTCGGACCCGGACAGATTGCTGTTGGATGGTCTGAATTATGCAACTTGGATATCGCAAATACCAACTTTGCAGCTTGTTTTGCAGTTTTGGATAATCCAGCTTATCTAAAATTCGGTGCAGATGGAATGTTGGGATGGCCAGCACTTAACAAAAACATCTTTTCTGTAGATTTTGCAAATCACACATTTACTCTTCTTACGAATATTCCTGATGCATCGCCGGGATGGTTTGAATTTCCGATTCCAACCAATACAGACGATTTGACCCTGGAACTATCGTCAGGCAAAAGTCAAAAGCTGATTTTAGCGTTGGATTCCGGTTGTGATTATGGAGTCAAACTTAATCCTCAAAGATGGCATGACTGGAAGTTGGCTCATGCAAATCAGCCATTCACGATGCAGGCCTATTACACGCCCAATCCCGGGCTGGTGGTAACTGAAGAATCCTGGGCTGATAAAATTTCATTGGGCTTGCTGACTTTGACCGATGTTCCGGTCATGGAAGCAGATTCAGGTGATGTAGCCTTGCACTCCTCGCCGCAAACAAAATTCGAGGCAACGCTCGGTTTTGCCGCCTTGAAACGATTGGACATCGTCATTGATAACAAGCATGGCGTCGCTTATCTGCGGCCAAAACAGACGCCAGCGTTGCCTTACGACCACAATCGCCTTGGAGCCGTGTTCGTGCCTCTGAATTTGCAGGAAGACAACGGGCTCACCCACGTGCTTGACGGCAGCCCGGCTTACGAAGCAGGAATTCGCAATGATGATGTGCTGTTGAAAATCGGCGACCTTGATGTTACCAAATGGCGCACCGACCCAAATGTTTTACCCTTGAGCCGGTTTTGGGATCAACCGGCCGGAACCAAAATCGAGCTCACCTTGAAACGCGGCGACAAGATTTTCAAAACCACGGTTGTGCTGCGGAACATTCTTTCGCCCCACGCACCGAAGAATCCAAACTGAATTCCTATTGTTGCGGTGTTGAATTTGTCATGGGTGTTTCAAACCGGATCACGGTCTCATCCGGCTTGGCGTAGCCGAGTTTCTCTCTCGCGAGGCGTTCGACGGTCTTCGGGTCGTTGCGCAACGCCCCGATTTGGGTCTGAAGTTGTTCGGATTTTTCCTGCTCGGCTTTAAGCTGCTGGTCCAGCTTGAAAATTTGCGCGCGCATCCGGGTGTTTTCCTGAATCAGCGGCAGGTAACACATCGCAATCAGCAGCAGCACGGCCAGCACGACGAGGCCGACGACGACTTTCGTCAGTTTGCTCCAGATGCCGAGATCAACGTTCACGCGGCGAGTTAAACACGCTCGCGCCGTGGGCGAAAGCGGATTTTATTGTCAGCGCGCCCGCGTATCGGTATCTTTGTGGCCACATGATCAAGGCGTTGTTTCTGATATTTGAGCCGGAGGCGGCGTGGAACAAGGTCGCGCTGTCGCGGCGCGGCCTCGGTTACATCGTGGGGCTTTATCTTTTGCCGATGATGCTGATCGTGGGCGTAGCGGAGGGTTTTGGCCTGGCCAAGTGGGGCCGGTGGCAGTCGGCCATGGGTGCCATCAAAATATTCCCGGCGCGTGAGGCCTTGATTTATGAAACGGCGG
>PLZL01000428.1:0-173 GCA_003152145.1 Limisphaerales bacterium | reverse complement strand
CGCGCATCATGCTGCCCGATCCGCCCGACGCCTTCGGATTGTATCTTATGAGCGCGCTGTTGCTGGCGATGGTGACGGCGCTGGAACGATTCATCACCGCCGGCTGTCTGGGCGGAAGTTTCAAACCGGTGGAGAATTTCATCTCCGACCTCGCCGCCAGGCTGCCGTTTTGA
>PLZL01000078.1 GCA_003152145.1 Limisphaerales bacterium | reverse complement strand
TTCATCACCGCGCAGGAAATCCTGGTGGACAACGCCAGCTATCCGACGAAGGACATCGCTGAAAATTCCCACATTTATCGCACGCTCGGCCTCGGCTACGCGAACCTCGGTTCGCTCTGCATGAGCTACGGGTTGCCTTACGACAGCGATGAAGGCCGCGCGCTCGCCGGCGCCATCACCGCAATCATGACTGGCCACGCTTACGAACAGAGCGCGGAAATCGCCGCGAACATCGGCGCGTTTCCGGGCTATCGCGACGCGCGTTGTGCCCACGTCACCAAACCGCTGGCGAAGGAGAATGTGGATTCCATGCTCGGCGTCATCAAACTTCATCGCGAAGCCGTCGAAACAATCCAGCCCAGCCGGGAGTTCAATTATTTGAAGGATCAGGCGCGCAAATCCTGGGATGGCGCGCTGGCCAGGGGCCGCCAGCACGGCTATCGCAACGCGCAGGTCACCGTGCTCGCGCCCACCGGCACGATTGCGTTTTCAATGGATTGTGACACGACGGGCATCGAACCCGACATCGCGCTCGTGAAATACAAGCTGCTCGCCGGCGGCGGCATGTTGAAAATCGTGAATCGCGGCGTGGCCGACGCGTTGCGGCGTCTCGGTTACGGCGAGGCCGACAATAAAAACATCATCGCCCACATCGAAAAGCATGACACGATTGAAGATGTCGAAGAGGCTGGCACGACCATCCGCAGCGGCCTCAAGCCGGAGCATCTGCCGGTGTTCGACTGCGCGTTCAAGCCGCATCGCGGCAAACGCAGCATCGGTTATCTCGCACATTTGAAAATGATGGCCGCCGCGCAACCGTTCATCAGCGGCGCGATTTCCAAGACCGTCAACATGCCGAAGGAAAGCACCGTCGAGGAAATCCGCGACACCTACGTTCAGGCCTGGAAGATGGGTTTGAAATGCGTGGCGATTTACCGCGATGGCTCGAAACGTTCGCAGCCGCTCAACACGAAAAAAACTAACGAGGGCGGCGACAAGTCTTCCACCACCGATGCGTCCGCGTTTATAGATCGAATCAAGGAATTGGAGGGAGAAGTCGTCAAGTTACGTGCCGATTCCGGCAAACCGCTGCGTCGCCGGTTAACCGACACGCGCACGGCGGTCACGCACAAGTTCGACATCGCCGGCCACGAAGGTTATCTGACCGTCGGCCTTTTTGAACATGATGGACAACCCGGAGAACTCTTCATCACGATGGCCAAGGAAGGCTCGACCATCGGCGGTTTGATGGATGCCATCGGCACGCTTACCAGCATGGCGCTCCAATACGGCGTGCCGCTGGAAGCACTCGCGAGAAAATTTGCGCACCAGCGTTTCGAGCCGAGCGGCTTCACCAAAAATCCTGAGATCCGCAGCGCCGCCTCAATCACTGATTACGTGTTCCGCTGGATGGCGCTGCAATTCATCCCCGGCTATCGCGCAGCCCTGGTCACCAATCGCGCGCAGCCGGAACTTGCCATGCCCGGCTTGCTTGAGGAGGAAAAAAAAAGGGTGAATCGTCCGGTGCGCGAATTGCCCATCGCTGACGACACCGATGTGCTCGAGGTCAAATCCGAAAACGGCGGCAACGGCCATGGCGCCAAGACGCTGACCTCGATGATTACCAACCAGCAGGACGCGCCCACGTGTCCCAGTTGCGGCCACGTCGCCGTGCGGAACGGCGCGTGCTATAAGTGTCTGAATTGCGGCGAGAGTCTCGGGTGTTCGTGAGGTTTTGAGGAACCGGGACGCGCACGGGCCGGGGAATTGATTTCTCCGGCTCGTTTTGTTTTCCGCGCGCTTGTCTCATGCCGTCGCCGTGTTATGCTCCGGCCATGAGCGATACGACCTTTCTCATGCGCGAGGACCCCTGGCGCATTTTCCGAATCATGTCCGAGTTTGTGGATTCGTTTCAAACGCTTTCGCAAATTGGACCCGCCGTCACCATTTTCGGCTCGTCGCGAATGAAATCCAGCGACAAGTATTACCGCGCGGCAGTCGCCATCGCCAGGGGTCTGGCGCAGCACAATCTCGCCGTCGTCACCGGCGGCGGGCCGGGCATCATGGAGGCCGCGAACAAAGGCGCGGCGCAGGGCGGCGGCAAATCCGTCGGCCTCAACATCGAACTGCCGCAGGAACAGGCTGGCAACCGCTACGCCAACATCCCGCTGCACTTCCATTATTTTTTTGCGCGCAAGGTCTGCTTTGTGAAATACAGCCTCGGCTTCATTTACATGCCCGGCGGCTTCGGCACCCTGGACGAGTTGTTTGAAGTGCTCACGCTGGCGCAAACCGAGCGCATCCCGCAATTCCCGCTCATCCTGTTCGGCAGCGAACACTGGAAGGGGCTGCTGCACTGGATCAAAACCGAGGTGCAAAAGCGGCACGGCTACATCGGCCCCAACGACCTCGACCTCCTCAAAATCACCGACGACGCCGACGAGGCCGTCCGCATCATCCTCGATTACGAACGCCACGCCGGCACGCCCGCTAGCCTGTCCAAGGCGTTCGCGTGAAATGCGCCCGCTGATCCAGGAAATCGCCACGGCGGTCACGCCCGAATCGCTCCTCGAAAATCTGCGCGGCGAGCCAGGTTTGATCTTGCTCCGCACATCGGCGTTCGACTCGCCATCGGCGCGTTATTCATTTGTCGCGGCGAATCCGTTCCTGACTTTCCGTTCCTTCGGCTCACGCTGCGAAATCTCCAACTCCCGACTCCCGACTCCCATCTCCCAACTTCAATTCGGCAACCCGTGGCATTTGCTCGAAGCGCTCATAGCGCGATTTGAAATTCTGGACGAAATTGACCTGCCGTTTCCGCTCGGCGGCTGCTTCGGTTTCTGGGGCTACGACCTGAAAAACTTCACCGAACCCAAACTCCCGCGTCGTGCCGTCAACGACCTCGAGTTGCCCGACTGCTGCGTCGGCTTTTATGACAGCCTTGCCGTTTTCGATCATCAACTCGGAAAAGTTTTCATCGTCTCGACCGGATTGAGCGCCGACGGCACGCGCCGCGAAAAGCAGACGAGCGAACGACTCGACTTTTGGCGGGCAAAATTACAGAACGCGCCGGACAATCAACCGATTCACGATTCACGATTCACGATTCACGATTCAAATATCGTTTCCAATTTTTCCCGCACCGATTTTCTTGCCGCCGTCGAACGCGCCCAGCGCTACATCCGCGCCGGCGACATTTACCAGGTCAATCTGTCGCAGCGGCTGACGGCTCAATGCAATTTTTCCGGCTGGGAATTTTTTGAAAAATTGAGTGCCGTCTCCCCTGCTCCATTTTCGGCGTTTCTCGACTGCGATGCAGGGAGGCGGCACTGCCGTTTCCAAATCGCGTCATCGTCGCCGGAACAATTTTTGCGCATGAGCGGCTCGCACATTGTCACGCGTCCGATCAAGGGCACGCGCCCGCGCGGCACCAATCCGACGCGCGACGCGCAGCTCGCCTACGAACTCCAGACCAGCCCGAAGGAACTCGCCGAACTGGTGATGATCACCGATTTGTTGCGCAACGATTTCGGCAAAGTCTGCGAATACGGTTCCGTCCAGGTGCCGGAACTCGCCAAGCTCGAAAAATTCGCGCAGGTGCAGCATCTCGTTTCGACGGTCGAGGGAAGGTTGCGGCAGGATGTGACGCATTTTGCCGCGTTCGCGTCGTGTTTTCCCGGCGGCAGCATCACCGGCGCGCCGAAGTTCCGCGCGATGGAAGTCATTGACGAAATCGAGCCGGTTTCACGCGGACCTTACTGCGGTGCGATTGGTTACCTCGGCTTCAACCGCGAAAGCCAGTTGAGCATCACCATCCGCGGGGCGGTTTGCAGAGACGGTTTCGCGCATTTCAACGTCGGCGCGGGCATCGTGGCCGATTCAAATCCGGAAGCGGAATACGAGGAAACGCTGGCCAAAGCCGCCGGTTTTCTGTCGGCTTTGAGTAGCCGGTCTTCCGCCATTCGGGT
>PLZL01000304.1 GCA_003152145.1 Limisphaerales bacterium | reverse complement strand
GCGGTTTCCTCGGTGATGATGCCCTGCTCGAAGGCTTCGACGCAAGCATGGTCGAAGTTGCGCCAGCCGAAGGTGTGGCTCGCCTCGATGATTTCGTAGAAGGTCTTGCCCTCGCTTTCACCGAGGCGGATGATTTCCTCCGTGCGGAGGTTGTGCCCCATGATTTCGAACAGTGCGTAGCGGGCGCCGCCAATCTTCGGGGTCAGTCGCTGGCTGACAATCCAGCGCAGCGAATCAGCCATGCGGACACGGATCTGCTCCTGCTCCTCCGATTCGAACATGCCGAGGATGCGGTTGATGGTTTCGCCGGCGTTGATGGTGTGCAGCGTGCTCAAGACCAGGTGGCCGGTCTCCGCCGCGCTCAAGGCGATTTTCACCGTGTCACGGTCGCGCATCTCGCCGACGAGAATGACCTTCGGCGCCTGGCGTAGCGCGGCGCGCAGGCCGTTGGCAAACGAATCGAAATCCACGCCGAGTTCGCGCTGGTTGAACGTCGCCTTTATGTGGGTATGAACGTATTCCACCGGATCCTCCAGCGTGACAATGTGGACGGGCTGGGCTTTGTTGATTTCGTGGAGTATGGCAGCCAGCGTGGTGGATTTGCCGGAGCCGGTCGCGCCAGTCACCAGCACCAGGCCGGTCTTTTCCCTCGGGATTTCCCTGAGGATGTCCGGCAACTTCAATTTTTCCAGCGTCGGAATAACGGTGTTCAACTGGCGGCAGACGATGGAGTAATTGCCGCGTTGTGAGAAAATGTTGACGCGGAAACGGGCCATTTCCGAAAGCGCATACGCCGCATCGCACGAGCCGTGGCGCAACAGACTTTCAAGGTGCGGCACATTGTCGCCAATGAGATTGAGCGCAATCATCTCGGTCTGGAATGGCGTGAGCCTGGGGATCGGCGGATCGAAATCAACCGGCTTGAGTTCGCCATAGGATTCAACTTGCAGCGGGCGATCCACGGTGAACAGGAAATCGGACACTTCCGCCTGCGCGGCGTGCATTGTGTTCAGAATCTGATCCAGTTCGAGTCGTCGCATAATCAGGCGTCTTCGTCTTCGGGCGGATGCGCGAGGAAGGAGCGGAATTTTTTACGGTCGAGCGATTTGTCGTAGGCTTCCTCCGGAGCGATGCGCTTCATCCGCAAATGCTCCATGATGTGGTCGTCCAGCGGCTGGTTGCCGATCTTCTTGCCGACCTGGATCATGCCCGGAATCTGGTGCGTCTTGTTTTCGCGGACAAGGTTGGCGATGGCAGTGGTGAAAACCAGAATCTCAAACGCCGCCACCCGGCCCTTCTTGTCCGTGCGCTTGAACAAGGTCTGCGCCACGACGCCTTTCAGCGACTCGGAAAGCGTCTGGCGGATTTTATTCTGCTGGTCCGCCGGGAAAACGTCAATGATGCGGTCCACCGTCTTGGCCGCGCTTTGTGTGTGCAGCGTGCCGAACACCAGGTGGCCGGTGTTGGCGGCGGTCAGCGCCAGTTCGATGGTTTCCAAGTCGCGCATTTCACCAATGAGAATGATGTCCGGGTCTTCGCGCAACGCGCCGCGCAACGCCGCGGCGAACGACTTGGTATGCACGCCCACTTCGCGGTGGTTCACGAGGCAGTTTTTGCTCTCATGCACAAATTCAATCGGGTCTTCCACCGTAATGATGTGGTCTTTGCGGTTTTTATTGCAGTAGTCCACCATCGCCGCCAGCGTCGTGGATTTGCCGCAGCCGGTCGGGCCGGTGACGACGATCAGCCCGCGATGCAGCATGCAGAACTTCTTCAGCACGGCAGGCAGCGGCGCATCGAACTTTTCAAAATCCTCGAACGACAGCACGCGGGTGGGAATCTGCCGGAACACGGCGGCCACGCCATTCCGTTCGTTGTAAAAATTGACACGGAAACGCGAGATGTTGGGAATCTCGTAGCCGAAGTCCACGTCGCCAGTTTCCTCGAACTGTTTGACTTTGTATTCCGGCGTCACTTCGTAGAGCATCGCCTTGAGCGCGTCGCTCTCAAGCGGCGGATAATCCACGCGCATCAACTCGCCGTTGATGCGCAGAATCGGCGGGTTGCCGGAGGCCATGTGCAGGTCCGACGCCTTCTGCTCAAACATCAGATTGAAAAACGCATCTATTTTGGCCATAAATCCTCGTCGTTGCCGAGCGATACTAGCTAAAATCGGGCCAAATGCAAGCTGTGATAAAACCTTTTGAAATCATCCGCCGTGAAATCCAAAAACAAGGGGTTTTGCCCTTTGCCCGCTTCATGGAACTCGCCCTCTACTGTCCTGATTGTGGATATTACGAAACAAAAAGGGACATCGGCCGCCGCGGCGACTTCTACACCAGCGTCAGCACCGGCGAACTGTTCGGCCAGCTCCTCGCCTTCCAATTTGCGAGCTGGCTTGATGAACTCAAATCCCCGCCCGCGTCACCTGCCACTCGTCACCCGTCACTTTGCCTTATAGAAGCCGGCGCCCACGACGGGAAACTGGCCGGGGACATTTTGAAATGGCTTCAATCGAAGCGGCCAAAACTGTTCGATCAAATGAAATACGGCATCATTGAGCCTTCAGCACGACGGCAGGCGTGGCAGCGCGAAACGCTGAAAAATTTTGCGCCCCGCGTCCGCTGGTTCGCTGATTTGAAAAACTCGTCATGCGCCACCCATCACCCGTCACTTCACGGAGTGATTTTCAGCAACGAACTCCTCGACGCCTTTCCCGTCCACCGCTTCGGCTGGGACGCTGAAAATAAGAAATGGTTCGAGTGGGGCGTAGCCGCTGATGGCGAACAATTCGTCTGGGCGAAAATTCAGAATCCAGTTTTGCCATCCTCCATCTTCCATCTTCCATCCTCGCTTTTGGCCGTCCTGCCCGACAATTACACCATCGAAACTTCGCCTGCCGCCGAAAACTGGTGGCGCGAAGCCGCCGGCGTTCTGGCGCGCGGCAAACTGCTGGCCATTGACTACGGCTTCACCGCCGACGAAATGTTTTCACCCGCGCGCACCCGCGGCACGCTCCGCGCCTATTTCCGGCACCACGCCACGGACGACCTTTTGGCAAATCCCGGCGAACAGGACCTCACCGCCCACGTCAATTTTACCGCGATTCAAAAAGTGGGTGAAGACACCGGACTGATGACGGAATTTCTCGGCAGCCAGGCAAGATTCCTAGTCGAAATTCTGGCAGCGGCGGAAAAGAATAAATCACTCGGCGAATGGAGCGCAAAGCAGACACGTCAGTTTCAAACGCTCACCCACCCCGAACATCTGGGGCGCGCCTTCCGCGTCTTGGTTCAGTCGCGCTGATACCGTTCAGGGCGTCAACGGGCGAACCGGCTGGACGCGATAAAATCGCACCGGCGTATTGACGCCACCGAAACTGGCCGTCGTGGTGGATCCGGCGGATGGCGTAATGAGTCCCAAGCCGCTATCCGTCCAAACAATGGGTGGATTCAAACTGGGTGTTGTCTGAATGTAATAGTAACGCGTGAGTGCACTATCCCAAGTGAGCGTGGCGCTGGTTCCGCCGGGCGCAAAGCTCTCGCTCGTGATTCGCACAATGCTGTTGAAGTTGTTCGGATTCGTGCCCGCGAGATAGTCCTGCTCAAGGGTCATGCCTTTGCCAGTCGGGTCGGCATTGGGATTAAGTCCCGTCACTCCGAAATAGGTCAACTCCCAGGCTATGGGCAAACCATTGCTGTCGAGCGCGCCGGGCGAGATGGTGTCCGTCTGCACATAAGCCACGGCGTTGCTCAAGCTGATCCAGCCGCAGTTGGCGCTCCAGACGTAGCCGCTCAAAACTCCAGTGAGCAGATTCACCTTCGGCTTGCCGTAAAGCTGCTCGAACGTAATCCAGCCGATGTTTGCGCCCCAGGCGTAACCGCTCAAATTGCCGAGGCCGTCGTTGTTCACGCCGAAGTCGGTGCCGGAATTGTTTTGATACTGAATCTGGTTGGCGGGCGAGCCGCTGCCGAGATTGATCCAGCCGACACTGGCGGAATAGATGTAGCCGGAGCAGACGTAATTGCCGATGACCGCGCCGTTGTTCGTGTCACCAAACCAATTTATCCAGCCGACGTTCGCGCCGTAGGCGTAGCGGTTGACGGGGTCAATGGTGGTGGCGGCGTGCAAGGCTGAACGCTGAAGGCTGAGGGCTGAAAGCAGTATCAGAATGGCGAGGAACGGGCGTGACGTTTTCATAGGTCAAAATGGCAATGGCTGGATTTCAAAATAGTTGGTTGGTGGCTGAAACAGCTTGGCGTCCGCGTCCGTGAGTTTCTGCGGCGCGATGGATTGAACCTCAAAGCGGAAACGCTCGACGCCGTTGTCAAATTTCAAAGTGGCCAGCAGCGGAAACAGTTTCCTGGCCTTCACCAGTTCCGGCCATTGCTGCTCAATCATGCGCGGGCCGAAACGATGCGGCTGGTTTTGCACATAAGGCTGGAACGGAACCAACTGGTCCGTCGCCCAGATTTCCATCGTCTCGCCGCGCTGCTTGATTTCGTATTGTTCGCAGGCGAAACCGAGCAGGTTTGTTTTCTGTCCCGTGTCCTGAAGCTCCATTTTTTCCATCATACCCGGCATCATGGGCCGTGGCATCATCGGCATCGCGGGCATACCGCCTGCCATTCCCGGCATGGCGGGCATTGCTGGACCGCCGGGCGCGGATTGAGGGCCAACTCCCTGCGGCATATTTGGCATGGCCGGCATTGACGGCGGCGCGGGCATCCCCGGAAGGTTCGTGGGGCCGATGGTTTGTCGCGTGGGCATGTTCGGCACCGCAGGCGTATTAGGCATTTGTGGAAAACCGGGCGGCATGGCGGATGGATTTTCCACTGCTGGTTTGAGCCGCACGAAACTGCGGTTGTTGGGAAAGAGCAAGGTCAGCTTGCCGGAGTTGCGGTCCAAGATGTCCACCGGGTTCGGCCAGTTGGTGGCGGTCATCTCCACGCGCAAAAAGTTCGTGCCCACCGTGTAAAGCAAGGCGTCGNNAGCGAAAAAGCGGAAACTTGGCCGCCAAAAGGCACAAAAGGCGCAGAAATTGAAATTAGAGGCCGGTGGGGCGCGTCACTCCGTGCGCGCCGTTTTGGAAATGCGCACGATATTCCATGTTCGCGGCGCGCAGAGGACTGCGCGCCCTGCCTTCGTCAATCGCAAATCGCGAATCATAAATTCCTCACGGCATGTTGTATGGGTGGGTGACGGTGTAAGCAGGGGTGCCGCTGCCGGCGCAGGAATTGGCAATGGGTGCAGACAACCCCGTGCTGCTGGAACTGACGCCATAGCAGCCAATGGCAATCTGACTGGCAGACAATCCCGTGGTGGATTGGCTTGTGCCCCAACAACTAGTGGCAATGCTGGCAGATAATCCCGTGCCGCTGGTGCTGGTGCCGTAGCAATTATTAGCCACTTCTCCGACATCCAACCCGTCGCCACTACTGCTTTGGCCAGTGCAGCTAGTGGCACTCCTACCGGCATATATTCCCGGGCCGCTGCCGCTGGCGCCTGAACAATTATTGGCGAGGTCAACATAAATACCAGAACCGCTGCCGGCACTGCCGCCTGAACAATTATTGGCCGTGCCGGCATACAATCCGTCGCCGTAGCCGGTGCAGTATCCGTAGCAGTCGGAGGCGGTATCCGCGAAAATGGCAGTATCCCCACATTGAACAGCCGTGGAATGGGAAACGCTGGAAGCTTCAATGCCAATGCCTCCAATGTTATTCACCGTGCAGGATTCGACGACGGTTGAATTACCAGTGCCCAGAGAAATGCCGTTATTCAGACAGCCGGAAACCGAAACGCCGGTTACGCGGACATTGTAGGGCCACATAGGCGGCGGTTGCAAGAAACTGATGCCAATGGCAAAGCCCGGGCCACCATACACTCCAGACTTATTGGTGACACCGCCTGTAATGTGGCCATTGGAAATGGTGATGTCGCTGTTGCCGATGTTGAAAGGGTTATAGATGTGAAGCAGGATGGCTGTGCCATAGGCGCCGGTGGAGGAAATCGTGAATCCGTTGAGATCCAGTGTCACACCGTTGGTGTTGATCTCAATCGCATCATCGCCATTGGCGACGTTGAGATTGGTCGTCAGGTAATACGAGCCGGGTTGCGTGATGGTGAACGGCGCGGATGAAATCGGCGTGCGCGGCTCGTTTTGGTTGAGCGTGGTCATTACTTGCGAGAGCGAGGTCATTGTCGGGCCGGGCGGGCCGGGCGGCGTGAGGCTGCCCTGGGCAAAACAGGTTGAGAGTTGAGGACTGAAGGTTGAGAGCGCCAGCAAGGCCAGCGCGACGATCATGGGAATTTTGCTTTTCATAATGGATTGAGGATTCGATGTGTTCACTTTTAATACATTCAGGTCTAATGTCCTTTTTACGCCTCGCCCAATTCTAATGCAACTAAAAAGACGCGCCTACCGGTTCAACTCGTAATTCAAAATCGAAAGGCAATAAACCGCCGCCGTCTCGACGCGCAGGACCAGTTTGCCGAGTGAAATCGGTTGTGCGCCGGAATTTTGAATCGCCTTCAATTCCTCCAATGTAAAGTCCCCTTCCGCCCCGATCCAAACAGCGGCGTTTTGCGGCAGTCGCCCGTGCTTCGATTGAAATTCCTGAAAACATTCGCGCGGATGACGGCGCTCGGTTTGCAGCGAGCCGACGAGCGACAATTCAAATCTTTCCGGGCGCGTGAGGAATTGTTCAATCGTCGCCGGCGTTTCGATTTTTGGCAGCCACAGCGCGCCGCACTGCTTGATGGCTTCAATCGCCACCTGCCGCCATTTGTCGCGTTTGTCGGCCGCGGCTTCGGCATCGAGATGCGTTGCGACGCGCTCCGTCAGCAGCGGCACGATGCGCTGCGCTCCCAGTTCAACGGATTTCTGGATGATATCCTCGATGATTTTTCCCTTGGGCACGGCCACGAGCAGCGTGACGGGGCAAGGCGGGGATGACGTGAAGTTTTTCAGCGACACGGAAAGCGTGACGGCATCGCGCGAACAATTTTCAACCGTGCAAAGGAATTCATTCCCGATGCCGTCCAGAACGGCGACCAGCTCGCCGTATTTCACACGCAGGACGCGCAGCGCATGATGCGCCTCGCGTCCGTGCAGCCGCAACGCGGTTCCGGCGCAATGTTCGGGCGGCAGATAAAAGCGGTGCATAAATAAAGTGACGAGTGACAGGTGACGAGTGACGAGAAAAAAATCACGCATCACGACGCGTCACGCATCATCGGAACAAATTTTTGGCTTTTTCGAAAAATCCCTTTGAAATCGGATTTACGTCGTTGTCGCAGAGCGCGGCGAATTCCTGCAACTTGG
>PLZL01000131.1 GCA_003152145.1 Limisphaerales bacterium | reverse complement strand
CGTCGTCGAGAATCGCGCACAACGGGGCGGTGGCAAGCATGTCGGACAATTCATCGGGTTTCATCTGGTGATGAATGGGCATGATCACCGCGCCGCAGCCGAGCGCCGCCAGCGCGCCGATGACGAACGCGCGGCCATTGCGCGCCCGCACACCGACGCCTTGTCCGGGCCGCACACCGAGCCGGTCGAGTTGGACGCGCAGCGCCTCGACTTCGCGCCAAAGTGACTGGTAATCCAGCGCTCCGCCGGCATCAATCATGGCGGTGTGCGCGGGCCATTGGCGGGCGGAAGCAGCAAGCGTGTCAAAAACGTTCATGCGCGAAGATTAAATTTCAGATTGGCGCGGAGCAAGGCTCGGATGCGCAGCGCAAAAATTTCAATCCATCTGCTTTCGGATGAGTGCTACGGCATCATCGAGCGGCCGGCCCGAAGCTTGAAATGCCGCCGCCGTTCCCGCCGCCCAGCCGGTCGCCAGCGCGGTGCCGATGACGCGGGCCGAAGTCATCGCGCCCGTCGTGGCGGACAGACAGCGGCCAGCCACCAGCACGTTCTCCAGTTCCACCGGTCGCAGACAATCGAGCGGAATTTCATAATAATCACGTTCGGCGAAATAAGTCATTTCCGGTCTCGGACTGTTTGTCCAACGTTCCATCGGCCAGCAACCGCGGGCAATCCCCAATGGAAACTTTCTTGTGCCCAATACGTCCTCATCCGCCAGCCGGGCGCGACCGAGAATGCGGCGACCGGAGCGGACGCCCAATTGCGGGGCGACGGAATCAAGCCGTGCGTTCCGAAAAGCGGCGACGTTTTCAACCAGAAAACGATGAAGCGGTTCGAGCAATGCGCGCGCCTCGCGTTCCCAATCCGTCACCTGCCGCCAGAGCGCGTGGTCGGGGTTGGCGGGAAGCAAACTCAACTTGAGGGCGAGACGGCCATTGGCGCCGGTGCCGGGAACGAGCGACAGCCGTTCACAGAGTGCGGGCAAAGTTCCGCTTTCGACGGCCCGGCGGAATTCGCGCCGCACTTCGAGCAGACCGCGCCCGGCCAGACTTGGATCAACATTTTCCAAAACAAAAACGAGCGCGGGCGACTGATCGGTGGCGCCGTTTTCCGCCTTAGCGCCGGCCAGGGCGGCGGCGGTCGCCTCGCCGGTGCAATCCACAACCGTAGCCGGGCGAAACAGCAGTGGTTCATTCCAAGCGAGGGCGCGGACTTCGTTGATGCGGGAATTTTCAGCACGCGCTTCCGCCACGGTGGCGTGCAGAATCAAAGTGACGTTTCCGGTTTCGCCGACAACCGTGTCAGCCACGCGGGCGAAATCCGGCGGAGCATACGGCAGCACCCAGAGACCGCGATCCACGCACAGAGGTTTTGTGCCGGCGGCTTGTTGCAAGCGTGAGGCAAATTCACTTGCAAATCCGCCGCCAACCGGCGTGGCTTCCGCACCGGTCGTGTCCCGCAAATATAAACCGCATATCGTTCCGACTTGAGCGGTCGTGGCGAGTCCACCGAGAAAACCGTAGCGCTCCAGCAACACCACCTTCGTTCCGGCGCGTCCAGCCGCCGTGGCTGCTGCCACGCCAGCCGCACCGCCGCCGATGACCAGCACGTCGCAAGTTATGGTTGTGGTGCCCATGCGCAGCGCGTTGTTCACATGGATTTTTTTCTCATGTGCCGGCCATAGCTGCGGAGATTTTTCCACTGCGGCCGCACGTTCAGCAGCACAGTGACTTTTTGTCCGAAGCGCGTCACGAACCGGCGCCAGTCCACCGGCGAAGTCCATTCTTCGCACCGCCGCGCGATGCGGTCGAGCTTCATTTCAGTGTCTTCCGCCATCGCGGATGACAGATAATACGTCGGCTCGAAGAGATCGCGATCCGGCGCCACCCGCCCCTCGTGAACGGCGGTCGCGGCCAGCGGCGTGCCTTCAAAAACGCGCAAGCCGATGGTGGCAAACACGGCGTTGGCCGGCGCGCAGTCGTTTAGAAAAGCCTGTGTGTCCTCGACATCGGCCCACGTTTCCGTGGGGCCGCCGAAGAGCATATAATTCGCAAAGGGCAGACCGGCGTCGTGCGCCGCCTGCAGGGCGATCCGCGTTTCTTTTTGTCCGAACGGTTTGCCCATCGCTTCGAACATCTTGTCGCTGGCGACGTCGAGGCCGAATTCCACGCCTTCGCAACCCGCCAGCACCATGGCACGGGCCAGTTCCAAATCAAAGCCCACCGGGTTGCAAAAGGCGTTCCAGCGAACGGGCAGCTTGCGGCGGGTAAGTTCGGCACAGACGGCCAGCGCGTGCTTCCGGGGATCGTTGAACACGCTGTCCACGAAAAAGAAATGACGCATGTTCGATTGTCGAAACACTGTTTCCACTTCCTCGGTGACTGCTTCCGGCGGACGAAGACGATAGCGCTTGCCCTCCAGTTGAGGATAAATGCAGTAGGTGCATTTGAACGGACAACCGCGCTTGGTTTGCACGCCCACAAATCCGCCGCGCCGCACATACCGCGAATAGCGGCACAGGTCGTGGGCCGGCGGCGGCAATTCACCGAGCCGGTCAATGGCCTTGGTGGGGGAAGAGGCGGACGGCGTCGATTTTTTTGGGGCGGTGATGACGCCGTCAATGCCTTCGAGCGATTGACCTTTTTCCAATCGCGTCAGGACTTCCAGAAACGCCCGCTCGCCTTCGCCCATCACGCCGCAGTCGGCATTCAATCGCCGCATCCAGCCTTGCGGTGAAACGGAAAAGCCCGTGCCGCCGAGAATCAGCGGGCCGCTGAAACGCTGCCGCACGGCGTCTGCGAATTCGCGCACATCGTCAAAATACGAACGCGGCGCAAAGGACCAGCAATTGTCGAGATTGCGGATGCCAAAGGCGACGGCTTGAAAATCTTTTTTGGCGAGGGCCGTTCGCAAGGCCAGTTGCGGAAAACGCGCCGGGCCCATGTCCAGAAATTCCAATTCGTGACCAGCCGCCCGCGCGGCCCCGGCGACGCACAATGCGCCCAGCGGTGCCACCGGATATGGTGAACGCTCACGATTTGTTGCCACCAATAAAACTTTCATGACGGTCCCTCCTCCAGCAAAGCTTTGCGCAGGTCGCGTTCCATGCCGTCCACTTCCGCGAGATTCATGCAATCATCCACCCACGAAATCTGCGCGGAAAGGCGGTCGCCAAATTTCAAAAACACGATCATCAAACCCGGCGGCCGCCAGGCCGGCACCAGATGAGTGACCTCCAGAATTTTCCCACCCCACAATTCCTTCACGCCGGCGCACGTCTCGCCCGAATCTGAAAAACTGAACGTGGCGAACTTGCCGCGCGTCGGCTTGCCGAGGTGATTCACATAAAAACCGAGCGGCAACGGCTTGAACATATCGAGCGCGGCCATGCACGATTCCGGAAATTTGCCGCGGATCTGGTCCGTCATCTGCCGGCTTAATTCACCGAGGATGTCGGGGATGCGTCCGGCGTGCTGTGGTTCGATGCGGTAAAAAAGAATGGAGAGATGGTTGGAAAAAATCGGGCCGTTCGCGCCGCGCTTGCGCGTGTCATGCGGCACGGGTATCAAGTAAGCGCCGTCCTGGTTGCCGCGCTGAACGGCGACCGTGTGCAAGGCGCGAAGGGACGCCGCGAGATAAAAATGGCTGCGCCGGAAACCGCAGTTGAACTGCTGGCAGCGCGCGTCAATGCGCGCCGTTTCCTCCCCGGTGAAATAAATGAGGCGATAATGATTCCGGCACAAAGCGGGACGCGGGCCGGGCGGCAGCAGGCTGAACAACGGTTCAGCGCCGGATTCGTTGAGCCACTCCACGGAGCCATGCGCCTGTTTCACATTGGGCCACCATCCGGCCAAACCTGAGCCTCTTTGCTTGGGACTGATGAAGTTTTGGATGTTGGGCGCGGTCTTTGTCGTTTCGTCAGCGTTGAGATGGTTCAACAAGAAATCCAGACCGCGCGCATCAAGGCAGGTGTGATTCCAGGAAAGAAACAGATGACTCGTGCCGTCCGCGTGGCGCATCACATCGAAGGCCAGTCCCGGCCCGCGGCTCGCGTGCAACTCCCGGCCGGCGACAACTTGCGGCAACAACCACGGCTGGTTCGCGACGCCGTTTTGATCATTGTGCTCGAAAAAAAGGGTTTTTGGTTTTGCCGAGGTGCGCCAGAGTGGCGGAAACACCAGCGGCAGCGGGCGGAAAATCCGCGCGCGCGCCAGCCAGTCCATGATGGGCGATTCGGCGATGCGCCGGCGCAGCCGATCCACCTCAAAACCGCCGCCCAATTTGATGACCGCGCAACAGACGTTACCCGGCAAACCGACCTGCCGCATCCGGCAATCCTGACCGTGCATGAAGTAATCGCCGGGGGCCAGGCGGATTTGACGGGGCAGGTCAGGCATAGTCAGCAAGCCAGCCGGGAGTTTACGGCGCGGGCTGGCTGTTCCGCGCCAGCTCGGCGATGCAGTTGGCCAGGGTGGACATCGAGGCCAGATTGGCGCCCGTCAAGTGGGAATCCGGCACGCGGACGCCCAGCACGCGCTCGCAAAAGAGCACGAGTTCCACCAGCGCGAACGAATCAATCCCGGCCTGTGACAGCGGGCTGTTCTCGTCAAATTCCACGCCTTCGGCCACGAAGTTGGTCCGCGCAAACTCGCAGAGCTTCGCGGCGATTTTTTTGGGGTCCGTTTCTGGAGTCATCACTGGGTCTGGTCGGTGGCGAAGTTAGGATTGAGGGCAACCGCAAAAAACAGGAGCCGCCGGCGAAAAAGCCGACGGGTATTTGCCTCCGGTCACGGCACAAAATTTGAAGCGCTGACTGGCATCAAAACTCATTGGCAGAAGTATGAAGCGGCTTAAAACGGCGTCAAGCTTGGAGACGATTGAGGCACAATAAACTTGTCCGGCATCCCGCTGCCGAAGATGCTTTGCCGGATGGCAGAACCCGTTCAAAAGCAGGTTTCAACTCCCGCCGGTCCATCCAAGGCGAAGGTGATTGTCATTAAAATCATCGTCCTGACAGTGATCAGTCTGGGGCTTGTTTTTGCCCAAGGCTGGGCGGCGCCGCGTTATTACAGGCCTGATTACGTCGCCGGTTTCCACACAGGTTTGCTGGAGGGCGCGCTCATGCCGGCCGCGTTGCCGGGATTATTGATGGGACATGATCTGCCGATTTACGCGCCGAACAACGTGGGCCGCGGCTACAAGATCGGCTACATTTTGGGTCTCAACACCTGCGGCACTTTTTTCTTCGGCGTCGCCTTCTGGCAGCCGCGACGAAAATGCAAGAAGAATAGATCGGTGGATTGATGGATGAATGGATTATTGGACCGCGAATCTCCACCCATTTATCCAACTGTCCAACAATCCATAAATCCAATCAATAGGGCCAGTCGCAGAAAATCTCCATGACGCTCAACACGCCGCCGCCCCAGTAAATGCTCGGCGCGAACGTGAATGCCCCCCGGTTCCGCTCGTAAACCAGTTTGACCGGATGCGCGGGAATGTTCGGGTCATAGGCTTCGAATTCGATTTGCTGCTCCGATTCCGTGAAATCATACAACACGATGCCGTGATTGATGGTGATGCGCGGAAAACGGAACAGATGCACGAGCGACACGCCACGTTTTTGCATCGAAAGTTTTAATTTCTCCGCCATCTTTTCCTGGAACCGTCCGGAGACTCGAAAAATCATGCGCCAGTGGCTGCGCAGAAAATAAGATTGCCACGGCGCGCCGCATTCCGCCTTGAGCAGCAGTTCGTGCGCCTGGCTGAACGAGCGCAAGCCGTTATAGCCGGGAAACACAAGCCGTTCCGAGTCCGCGCATGTCCGGCGGGGATTGCGCGAAATGATCTCGCGGACGAGTTTCCGGTAAGTCTCCGCATCAGCCTGTGGCAGTTCCGGCGTGAAGAGTGCGTAATCAAAAAACAGCCGCGTCGCGCGCACCATCACGAAACAACGGTGATAATAAGTGGGCGGCGGATCGGCCTTGTAAGTCGTCATCGCGCCGGTGGCGGGATCGAAATGATAGTTCCAGACTAGCTCGTGTGCGAAGGCGAAGGTGTCGCGCTCGAATCGGAAGCTGCGCGCGGGCTGATCCGTCGGTGCCGTCATGGTTTTTCCACCGGGCCGGTGCCACTCAAGGCTAGTTCCGCCGATAATACTTTGGCGTCTGCGATAAAGGCGGATACTTGCGCCTGAATCATGGATCCCAGACGGCCGGTGATGACGGCCTCGATGCGCAGCGTTTCGCCAGGCCGCGCTGAGCCAAGAATTTTGACGCCGCGCAACGCAGTCAGTTTCATTCGCGGCCAGCGCGGATTGGCCGGGTCTTCCTGCGCCACCATGCCGGCCACCTGCGCACCGGCCTCCACCAGCAGCACGCCGGGCAGAATCGGTTCGCCCGGAAGATGGCCGCGCAGATAATACTCGTCGCCGCGCACACGATATTCGCCCACGCCTTTCACGCCCGGCGTGAGGCTCAACATCCGGTCCACGAAACGGAATTCCGGGCCATGCGGCAGCGATTTCATCGCCAGCAACAAGACTTCAGGCGAGGCGCTCATTTTTTCAATGGTTCAACCACCGTGTAGTCCGCCGGCAAGTCCGCCTCGAACAACTTCGGTTCGATCGGCAGGTTCAGGACAACGTTCGTGAAATCGTTCCGCAGGCTGGAGCCATCGGCGAATCTCATCTCGGTGGCGGCGATGGTAAAGTCGTTGGTGTGAAATCCGATCACCACTTGCCCGATGAATTTACGCGCGGCGCCGCTGCGGGGCTGGAGTGTCATCTGCAAAATTGAGTTTGTCGCCGTCGCCGACAGCAGTTGGAAATTCTTTTCCATCGTCGCGCGGTCGCGCGGGAGGCTGGCGTCCAGCAGCGCCAGCGCGTCTCTCATCGGGCCGGTCGGCACGGCGTCGAGCGGATATTTTTCCGCCCGCTTGAGGCGCGGATAAATGATGAGCAATTGATCCGGACGGCGCAGCACGATGGTTTGCGCCGGCTGGCCAAGTTCCCAGCGGAATTCGCCCGGCTTCACCCAGACTTTGCCGGCGGACATCAGCGGCTGGGCCAGCACCTTGAGCGAACGGGTCTGCGTGAAATCGCCGGACCAGCTTTGCAGATTGGTCTGCACTTCAAACCATTTGTTGAACTGCGCGTCGTAATCGGCCGCGTGAGAAACCGTCGTTGCGAGAAAAATTAAAATCCAAAAGCCGTCGCGCAGGGCGCGAAAAAGCCGGGTCATTTGCCCTTTGGCCAGATGGGAGTGAATTGATACCATTGGTCTATATCTTTGCGAATTTCCGGCTCGAATGCACGCAGGATTTGCTGCGTCAATTCGCGACGCGCTTCGCGATTGCCCAGCGCCTTGCGGTCATAAGTAAATTCCGGCAGCACTTTCACGGCGTAGCCATCGGGCCGGCGGACAATCGTCACGCCGATCAATGCGCAGCCGGACGCCCGCGCCAGTTCCGCTGCTGCCAGCGATGCCTCGAACGGTTGCCCGAAAAAATCCACTGCAACTCCGCCCCGATCCGGCGGCCGGTCCAGTGACACTGCCAAATCCGCCCCGGCATGAAGTTTCTTGATGACTTCCACAAAAGCGAAACTGTCCTCTCCGATGATCAGAGTATCGACGCCGTAACGCGACCGCGCCGCCTTGCGCAGATCGGTCAGTCCGTCGTCGGGTTCAGCCTGCGTCAGAATCGTCAACCGGATGCCCAGTTGTGTGAGCAACAGTCCGCCGTGCTCCCAATTGCCGAGATGCAGCGTGATGAAGAGCGTGCCGTGGCCGCGCCGGCGGGCGGCGTGGATGATTTCCAATTCGCCCGGATTTGTCAGCCAGTTGCGCACAATCTCGCCGCTTTCGACGCGCCACAAATCCACAAGCTTCGCGGCAAAATTCCGATGCGCCGCGCGGGCGGCATTTTCGGCGGCCACTTGATCACCGGCAAAAACGGGCAGAAAATTTTGCGCCACCACTTCGCAGCGCCGGCGTTGGAACAACCAATACAAATCGGCCAACCCGGCGGCAACCGTCTTCAGGAACACAGCCGGGAATATTCGCGCGGCCCAAAGTCCGAGCCGCCACAGGCCGCCGCGGTAGAATGCGGGTTGCGCATCGGGCGATTTCTTGTCACTTGTCACCCGACACTTGTCATCACGGGAAAGCCGCCACCACGCGGGCAGGAGAAAAACCGAGATCAGCATGTTGGTGCCGATGCCCACGGCGCACACCTTGCCCAGACTGGCCATGCCGAGGTTGCTGGAAAACGCGAGCGAACCAAATCCGGCCACAGCCGTGCCGCCGCACAACATCAGTGCCCGTCCGACGGAACGCCGGACCGCAACGAGATCGCCGCCATGCCGTCGCAAGGCGAGTTGGATGAAAAACGTATAATCCACGCCGGTGCCGAGCATCAGCGGCAACGCCATCAGGTTCATCAAATTCCAGGTCCAGCCGGCCAACGCCATCGTTGCCAGCAGGCACACGCCGCTCAAACACAATACCGCCACGCCGAGCAGAATCTCCGTTGCGCGGCGAAAAGCGAACCAGAGCGAAAGCAGCACGAGCACAACCATTGGCGTCACGACCTGCCACATTCTTGACTGCACGCGCTTCAGCGTCGCGCTGCCGAGCAATTCCCAGCCGGAAAGCAACGCGCCATTCCTGGACAACCGCGTGGACAAGTCCGTCAGCGCCTCCGCCTCGACCCGGTTAGTCGCGGGATAAATGAGACCCATCACCAAACATTCGTCAGAAGTCCGCGCGACGAACCGTTTCAGCAACCACTGGCTGACGTGATTGGTCGGCCAGATCACGCCCGTGCTGGCACCGGCGCGCGCCCAATTCTGAATCAATTCTTCCGTCAACACGAGAGCGTTGGTGTTGAAGCCCGCACCCAGCGCCGCACCGCGCAATAGCGGGCCTTTTTCTCCCAAGACCGCCGCCGTTGTGCGATTGGCAGTTTGAAATTCAGCGCGCGGCCACAGTGTGTCCGGCAGCAGATACCGTCCGATGACATGATTCGTCACCGCGCCGTTCAACAACTCCTCGGCCCTGGTGAGGCGTTGATAAACTTCCGCTTCGTTGCGCCCGGAAATAATCAGCCAGAGCGGTTGCGGCGGCAGACCGAGTTCGGAGGTCATTTCATCCAACGTCGTTTGCGCCTCGCCGTGCTGCGGCTGCAAGGCGTTTCCACTCCGGTCCAGTCCCGGTCGTTGAAAACACAGCACCGCACAAGCGCTGAAAAAAATCAAGCCGGTCAACAGGAACGCCGCGTGATGAGAAGATTTTCCTGCCGATGCCATTCCAATCACCAGCCGTTCCTGCGGCGCTGCGAAATAATTCCGCCAACGGAACTGCGTTTGCGTCGGACGAGGTTTGCGGCGTTCGGGAAACAGCGGCGGCAGATAAATCATCACCATCACCAGTGCCGCCACGCCGATGCCGATGGCCACCAACGTGCCGAGTTGTCCCAAGCCGGGCAGTCCACCGAGATTCAAAACCAGAAACGCGCTAATGGTGGTGATCGCCGCCCATAGAATGCTCGGCGCAATCGCCCGGCGAATTTCCGGCACCGTCATTTGCGGATGCGCGAGCGCTTCCTGGTAATGGACGACGGCATAATCCACCGCCAATCCCAGCAGCACGGCGGCAAAACCGAGCGCCACCACGCTGATCGTTCCCAATACCAGCGCCCCCAACGCGAGCGTCGCAAACAAAATCAAACCCAGCAGCGCGAGCAGCCAGAGCATCGGCAGCCAGCGCCGGTGCGTCAGCCAGAACAAGATGGCGATGATGATCGAAGTCGCGCCGACCGAATGGCTCATGTCGTGTTGCATGCTCGTCGCGATTTCCTCCACGAAAACCGGACGCCCGGTGTAGCGGACGGTGACGCCTTTACAATCTTCTTTCGATGGGCCGGATTGCAATTCCGCCACGATTGTGTGAATCGCCTTCAACCAGCTTTCGCACGCACGGTAACTGGTCAGATCCACGGCGGATTGCACATACAACAGCCGGAATTTCCCATCGGATGAAGCAAACATCTGATTCCCCTGATCCATGGACATGCCGCTGATGTTGGTCAGTGCCGGCATCGTCAGCAAATTGAACGGGTCGAACGAACGGCGCGCCAGGTCCATCGGCGACATGGAAGTGGCGAGCATTTCGCGGGTCTCGTCCAGCACCGGCTTGAGTTGGTCGGGCGCGAGCCGGTTGGTCAGCGCGGCAAAATCTCCCGGCGGTTGATTGAACCACAGCCAGCCGAGCAGTTCGCCGAGTTGGTCCGGCGATTCCATCCNNCCATCCACGGCGGCTGCCAGGTCACGTCCTCGACGAGATTTGTTTGCTGCCGCAAATGCGCCGCCAGTTCGCCCGCCAAACGTTCCGCTTGGTCAGACTCCGGCGCGCGGAGGGTGACGACCA